>JBOFWM010000025.1:0-53320 GCA_051653625.1 Lachnospiraceae bacterium | reverse complement strand
CCGCTTCATCATACGTTTCTTTGTTTTCTTGCATAGTGGTAAAAAGTGCAGTTGCACTAGCTTGAATCTCATCATTAATCTCATTAATAAGGTCAGGTATTTGATCATCGGTATACGTAGAAAACTCTTCCGCACTTTTGACAACTCCACCTTCTCCTAATTTAATCCTTACTTTTTCTCTTGAATCATCATAAGTTGCTTTTGCTGCCGATGCCTCAGTCTCACTATTTGTTTTTGCAACAAGTGATAAGTCTAGTGCTGTTTGTGCATTGGTTGCTTCTTGCGTTGCAGTATTTAAATTATTTTGTGCATTTTTAAGGGCTTCTTTTGCCTGATTTAAATCGTTGGTACTCGCCCCTTCTATACTCAAAAGACTTATTTGTTTTGCTAGACTATCCACACGTTCTTGTGCCGTAGTAATATTTTGTCTTGCCTGTTCAATTCTTCCTTGGTACTTACCAACCGAAGAAATGTTGCCATTTTGAATGTTGTTGTATGCATCATTCGAAATGGTTCCAGCCAATAAACTTGTTGTATAAGCAAGAATCAATGCTTCTAATTCTTTTTGTGCTGTTTCTAATTCTGTTCCTTCCTTATCACTCAATTCCACTAATACTTGATCTTTCTCAACTTTGTCTCCTGCTTTTACAAGCACACTAGAAACTTGTCTACTTTCTTTAAGAATAATGTTATAAGGATCATTTGCTTCTACTGTTCCCGTCCCTCTAACTTTTGCTGTAATTGTTCCAGATTGTACATACTTTGTTGCCACTTCTGGCAATGAGTAATTCATAATTGTATTTGAAAAAAATGTTAAAATTAACATAATTATTAAAAATACGATAGCAATATTCTTAATTAAATCCTTTCTATTCTTGACCATTATCCTTTTATTCCTCCCTGATATGTTATTCCTTCAATTAAATACTCTTCTCCATATAAAAATACTAATAGAGTTGGTACCATATATATTGTTGCAACGGCAAACGCTAGTCCAATTTCACCTGCATTTATTTTTGATAAAAATACAGATAATGGATGCTTTTGTGCATCCGATAATAAAATGAGTGGTTGTTCTACCATATTCCAATAATCAATAAAGATTAAAATGGCAATACTCCCAATTCCTCCTTTACAAATCGGAATACAAATCTTTCTAAAAATTTGCCATTCACCTGCTCCATCAATTCTTGCAGCTTCCATAACGGAATATGGAATATTTCGCATAAATTTTGTAAGCAAAAATACAGCAAATGGTGAAAAAATACCTGGCAACCATATGGACCAATACGTATCAATAATCTTTAACCAATTAGATACTAAAAAATTTGGTACCAAGGTAACTTGATATGGCATAAGCATCAAGATAATGTATCCAAAAAATATGGCTTCCCTTGCCCTTCCTCGATATCTTGTAAATCCATATGCTGCAAGAGTTGCAACTACTAACTGGAAAATCACAATTGGTATCACCAATATAATAGAATTCCAAAACTTTAATAAATAATCTGGACTCTTAAGTAAAACCGTTTTATACTGTTCAAACGATACCATATCTGGAATAAATTTTAGGTTTACAGCTTCTGCAATAAATTTTTTCCCACCTTTATCGGTCGTTGCAAAAACCATACCATAATTTGCTGAGATCTCTGTTTGTGACATAAAAGAATTTGCTATTGTAAATACAATAGGAAATAAAACAATGATTGAAACAATCAGCAAAAAACACGTAAGCACGATTGCAATGATCTTATCTTTTCTTCTTCTTTTTACGAGTCCTTTATTTCTAATATCTCTATTTTTTTTCATCTTCATAAATCTCTACCTACATAACTTTCTACCAAAAACATAATCCCAATCACAATCACCATAAATACAGACATTATGATGGCAGCAGCTGATAATCGTTGATAATCTAAAGACCGAAAGGTATTATTCATGAAATGTTGTAACATATATAAACTATCATATGGATAATCTCCCGTTAATAAGTATATTTCTCGAAAGACCTTAAAGGAATTAATTAAAGATAAAATGGTTACAAATAAAATTGTGGAACTTAAATAGCGAATTTTTATATACCAAAAGATTTGCCAATTTGATGCACTTTCTAACCATGCAACCTCTAATATATCTCTTGGTATACTACTAATTGCAGCCATAAATAAAATCATATTGTATCCAAGGTTTTTCCATATAAATAAAATAATTACTACAATTTGTGCTTGAGAAGATTTAAACCAATCAATCTTGCCTTCTCCAAATACCATAAGCACTTCGTTTACCAAACCATTGTAATGAAATAACACTTGCCAAATTAAAACGACAGATGCGATTGGCACCATCATTGGACTTAATAGAAAGGTTCGAATTTGGCTTTTAAATGGGATTGCTCTTTCTAAGAAAAAAGCAAACACAAGTGATAAAATTACAACAAGTGGTACTGCAACAACAGAAAATCGAAATGTATTATACGCTGCAAGTTGAAACGCAGCATTTTCAAAAACTTTTATGAAGTTATTGAAAAATACAAATTGTTTTGATATTGGATTATCTACTACAGCATAATAAATAACTACTAAAAAAGGCACTAAAAAGAAGATTGACACTCCAACGATACTTGGTGCCAAAAATATACCGCTGCTTATTTTAGCACGTCGTGTTTCTGCATTATGCTTTTTCTTTTTTTCTTTCCTAACTCTATTCTTTCCTTTTACGTTCATGCTCTAATTACCCATCTTATCTATTTTCGCTTACATATATTTGAATTCTACTTTGAATAACATCTGCTACTTCTTCTACCGACTTCGCTCCCGAAAAATAACTAGAAGCTTCTTCTGAAAGAATTGCATACAATTTTTCATTATAGGTAAATCCACCACTATCTGCTGAGTTAATTAATTCTTTGATTTTATTAATTTCCTCTTCTGTAGCTGCCATAATTTCAAAACTAAAATCATCATATCCCCAGGTACCTTTCGAGGTTACAACTTCATTTCCCTCCTCATCTGTATAGGTTTCTTCTTTCATTGCTTTCGCAAATTGTTCTTCTAACATATCTTTTCTAGATGGAAATCCCCATCCCCAAGAATTATTATTCGAAGTACCTTTTTTATAAAACTCTCTTAAAAATTCATACACACCGTCTTTATGCTCAGAAGAATTCAACATTCCCAAAGTTGTTCCTGTACTCACTAATCGATTTCCACTTTCTCCATTCGTAGGAAATCCAATAAATGTAACATTATTTCCATACATTGCAGAATACATTTGCATACTTTCTATACTATCAATAGAAGCTTGGAATGCAAATAAGGAACCTTTTGAAATTTTTGCATACGTACTATCTCCATATTGGTCATAAGAAAACTCACTTGGAAATGAATTAGAAAAACGAAGAACATTTTTAAATTCTTCCGTATTAAAACTACATACTCCATTATCCCAATCAATATAGCTATCTAAATCTAACATAACAAGTGTAAATAACATACTGCTATTTGTGGTGTACTCAAATAATTCCGTGTCCGATCCTAATTCCTCTTTTATTTTCATAATATCATTTACATTCCATTTTTTTAATCCATTTAATTTATCCGTTGAAGCTAAAATCGTCATAATATAAAAATTTGTTGGAATTCCATATATTTTCTCACCATCCGAATAGATTGATAAGGTGCCTTCTATAAAATCTTCTTTTGATACTTCAGAATCACTTTCTAAAAATGGTGTTAAATCTGCAAGTACTCCTTTACTTCCCATCATTTTCGGATCTGATACAGCACCAAAATCTATAATATCTATTCCTTTTCCTGATGCAATATCTGTCAATAATAAATCTTGTCCAGCTGCATAATCCTCTTCTCCGTAGATTTTTACAGCAACTTTATACGTGTCACTTTTTTTATTGAACTCAATAATTTTTCTTTGAATGTTTTGGTCTAGATAAAGAGTTCCATATGTTAATACTGTTTTTTCTTCTATTTCACTCTTTTTTTGTGGAGTTAATGTGACAAGTTCTATTTCACTTCCTGTTTCTGTATATGTTTGTAATAGTACATATAATTTTCCATCTTCTGCAACCGTTACATCTAATAAATTCTCTGGGTTAATATTGCTATCAATCCAATTTAAAAGATCGGTTCCTTTCCCTGTTGCAAGATCATATTCTTTTAAATTAATTCCTGCATTGATTAAAACCTTGCCATCTGAACCTGGAAATACGCTGCTTGTTCCATTTCCAAAAGCAATGTTTTCTACCTTTTTATTCATACTTTTAGTTGACAAATCTACTTCAGCCAATTCTGAATTTTGATTTCCAAAGTATAAAACAGCAACGGTACCATTTCCAGTTTCTCCCATTCCAACAATCCAATCACTAGCAGAAACGGTTCCTAAAAGTTCTCCCGAAGTATTTGTTACATAAATTTCTGTTTCTCCACAGTTGATATAGATATTATCTTCTTTATCAGTCGCAATATATTGGACATAGATGTTATCATTTTCTTTCACAATATCATTTATAAAAAAGGAATTATTTACCACTCCTTCTTTTGTAAGATCTACTAAAATTAATTTTTGCGCTTGACTCTCCTCAGAAAAACTATTAAGAAGTAATAAAAATCCGCCATTTGTCTTATTTACAAGCGACTGCGTATAAAGTTGCTCGCGTTTTACTTTTAACTTTTCTTCCACACTAGATAAATTGATTGGTATTTTAGTACTTGTTCCATCTTGCATATTAATAGAAACAAGATTTATTTCATCATTATTGTTACTTGAAACATAATACGCACCTTCTTTTGTAAGTGTATAGCTAACATTATACAATGTATCCTCATCCATACTAACTTCCACGTACGTTGGAACATAGACATATTCATTACCATCTGAATTATTTGTTTTTGTTTCCTTATTGTTACTACAACCACTCATAAATGCCAGCAAGCATATCATCAGTGTCACCCATTTCATCTTATTTTTCTTCATACAATTACCATCCTTTTTTATATTTATTATTTTTCTTATTATAACAATAGAGTTAACAATATAATTATATATTGTTAACTCTATTATCACATACCGTGTTTTTCTTGTAAACTTAAGTATTCTTAAGAATATTAGACTGATTCTTTCTCTTGTTTTTCATTCACATTTTGAAAAAAGACAAACAAGAGGTATCCTAACATAATTCCTAACATATTTAATAAAATATCATCCACATCAAATGCACCAAATGCACTAAATAGTTGAAATGTTTCTATTCCAACAACAAATAGCAATCCCCAAAACAATGTAATCATACATTTTTTTGCTTTGGTCCAAATAGATGGAAGCATAAAACCAAAAGGAACAAATACTAAAATATTTCCAAATAAATTAGCTACTGCATTATGTTTTGGAAAATATTTAATATACATCTTTATAGTTTTTAAAAATGTAAAATTAGCCGTTGATAATCCTTCTAAAATAACAGCTTTCTCCCAACTATCTACAATTTCCTTTAAAACGGAGAAAGGATATTTTAAAATGATTACGCGGATTACAAAAAGAATATAGATCAAAAAACATACTTGCAATGTTTTTTCTTTTTTCATCTAACTTCCTATCCCTTCCCTTATTTTACCTATTGTTAATAACGAACTTCCATGAGTGTTAATCCTTTTCCTGGTACTAATGCACCTGACGCTTCTCTATTTTTCTTTGCAATGATATCCTTCATCGATTCTGGACTTCTTTTTCCCGTTCCAACTTCTAACAATGTCCCTACTAAAATACGAATCATATGATACAAAAAACCATCTCCTTTAAATGTAAAGATAATCTCTTGTCCTTCTTTTTTAATATCAATGCTTGAAATTGTTCGAACGGTGGATTTTTTCCCTCTTTTATTTGATGTAAACGATTTAAAATCATGTGTTCCAATTAAATATGTTGTTGCTTCTTGCATTTTCTCAACCTTTAAATATTCTGGAACTTGATACGTATATCTTCTATCAAATATATGGGGAATCTTAGAATTTAATACTCGATATCTATAAGTTTTACTTTTTGCATGTAATCTAGCGTGAAAACGTGAAGGCATTTTTTCAACGGAAATAATAGCAATATCTTCTGGAAGATATAGATTCATATACTCTAATATTTCTTCTGGTTCTTTTTTTGTATCACAAGAAAAACTAATTACTTGTCCAAGGGCATGTACTCCTGAATCTGTTCTTCCAGAACCATGTACCTCTATTTTTGTATCACACATTTTTGATAATAAAGATTCTAATTTGCCTTGAATTGTATTATCGATGCTTGTTTGTTTTTGCCATCCTTGGTATCTTGTTCCTTCATATTGTACGATACATTTATAAACTTGTTCCTTTTGACTTTTTGTCATGGTTTATTTTCCCTTCTGATTCAAATCCTCATCTGTGAGTTTTCGATATTGTTCTAAATCTTGCCATAAAATTTTAATGCTATTTTTTGTTGTTTCAAAAACCCCCTCTTCATTCATATTTACTAGAATAATTCCTATCGGCACTGCAATTATCATCCCTACGACACCACCTAATTTATAGCCAACAAATAATAAAAATAACGTTGGAATTGGTGCTACACCCATAGATTCTCCTACAAATTTTGGTTGAATAATTTGTCTTGTCAATTGACCAATTCCCCATATAAGAAGTAGACCTATTGCCACAATATATTCTCCAACAAGCACTTTGAAAATTGCCCATGGAATTAATATAATAGCCGTTCCAAAAAAAGGCAAAATATCTAGGCACGCAATTCCAAATGCAATAATGTATCCATATGGAATTCTTAAAATAAGAAATCCGAGTAACATTAAAAGATAAATATATACTTCAATTTTTAATTGTGCCTTAAGATATCCACCTACTGATTTTTGCAAACTTCTTTTAATCAAGTTCACTTTTCGTTGCATACTTTCAGGCATATGCGTATGAAACACTTTGCTCAAATACTCTTTTTCTGCAACAAATAAATACGCAGACAACAAACACATAATAACGGAAATAAAAGTAGCGGGTAAGCTTTTTGCAAAACTACTAAGTGCATTTGCAGTTGGTATACTTACTGCATTCATAAATTTCGAAACCAGTTCTTCAAAATTCTGAACTGTCTCTCCCTCTATTTTAGGTAAAATTGGAATACGCTCAAAAAGGAGAGATAATCTTGCACTAATACTATTCATATCTGTTTCAATCGATGATAGAAAGGTTGGAACTTCTTTCATCATATTCGATGCTTGCTCTAAAATGAGAGCACTAATCAAATAAACAAGTCCTACAATACTTCCTATTACAAAAATAATAACAATTGCAGTTCCTGCTTTACGTTTGATATTCAGTGTTTCCTCAAAAAAACGTACTGGTGCATTTGCAAGACATGCAAGAATTCCTCCTATTATAAATGGCATAAAAAACACAATCAATTTCGGTACAAAAAAAACAAAAGAAAAAAGTATAAGAATTGCTATTGTTAAATTAATTACTATTTTTTTGTATTTTTTTTCCATAGAACACCCCTATTCTACTTCTGTTTCTTTTTGTAAAATACCTTCTAAAAATTCATAAACCTCTTCTCTACCTTGTTTTGTAAGTGAAGAAAATGGAATAACAATCGTTCCAGGTACAACATCTAACCCTGTTTTTATCATTTTAATATGCTTTTGAATTTGACTTCTATTTATTTTATCCAGTTTTGTAGCAATAATAATTGGTTCATATCCTTGACTTAAAATCCATTGATACATTTGTTGATCATTTGCGCCTGGATCATGTCTTATATCAATAAGCAAAAACACAACTTTTAGTTGCTTCGATTGATGCAAATAACGTTCAATCATTTTGCCCCATTTTGCTTTGATTTCTATATTTGCTTTTGCATATCCATATCCAGGTAAATCTACAAAATACAATTCATTATTAATATTATAATAATTAATGGTCTGAGTTTTCCCAGGTTGCGCACTCGTTCTTGCTAGACTTTTTCGATTCATAAGTGAATTAATAAGAGAAGACTTTCCAACATTACTTTTCCCCGCAAATGCCACTTCAATCAATTCATTTTCCGGCAATGTGCTCGTAATTCCACATACTGTTTCTAAATTTACATTTTTTATTTTAAACATATTCCTCCGTTCCGTGCTCGTTACTCTATCCTCTTAATTACTTCCTTCATCGTTGTAACACCATAAATTTCCATTCCACTTTTTACTTCTTCTTCAATTTCTTCTAAATCTTTTAGATTATCTTTTGGAATAAGAATTGTTTTCATACCTGCTATTTTAGCAGCAATTAATTTTTCTTTTAATCCTCCTATCGCAAGGACTCTTCCTCTGATTGTAATTTCACCAGTCATTGCAATATCTGATTTTATTTTTTTTGAAATAAGCAAGGAATAAAGTGCCGTACACATTGTAATTCCTGCTGATGGTCCGTCCTTTGGTACTGCACCAGATGGGATGTGAAAGTGAAAATCACATTCTGAAAATAAAGATTGTGAAATTCCAAGTTCTTTTGCATTTGACTTCAAATAACTAATTGCAGCACTTGCTGATTCTTTCATAACATCCCCAAGCTGACCTGTCAAAACAACGTTTCCAGTTCCTGGCATTTTATTCACTTCTATTTCTAATGTTTCACCACCTACTTTTGTCCAAGCAAGCCCTCTAACAACACCCTCTAAATCCTCTTTATTTTTCAACGTAATAAAATATTTAAATTGTCCTAAATACTTCATAATGTTTTTTTCAGTAATACGAATTTTTTCTTTTCCATCCACAACAATTTCATATGCGATTTTTCTAAGAAGACTTGCAATAGTACTTTCAAGTTTTCTAACACCTGCTTCTCTTGTATAATACATAATAATACTTTTTAATGCATTGTCACTGATGTGTACCGTATCTTTTGATAATCCATTTAAAATAAGTTGTTTTGGCAGTAAATATTTTTTTGCAATCTGAAACTTTTCATTTACGGTATAGCTATGAATTTCTATAATTTCCATACGATCTCTTAATGGCCACGGAATTGTATCTAATGTATTTGCAGTTGCAATAAAAAACACTTCTGATAAATCAAATGGTACTTCTAAATAATGATCTCTAAAATTCACATTCTGTTCTCGATCTAATACTTCAAGAAGTGCAGAATATGCATCGCCTCTATAATCGGTACTAATCTTATCTATTTCATCAAGAATGATTACAGGATTTTTTGTTTCTGCTTGCTTAATAGAAGTAATAATACGTCCTGGCATGGCACCTACATATGTCTTTCTATGCCCTCTAATTTCAGCTTCATCACGTATTCCTCCTAAAGAAACTCGTACACATTTTTTCGAAAGAGAGGCCGCAATACTTTTTGCGATCGATGTTTTCCCTGTCCCTGGTGGTCCTACAAGACAAAGAATAGGACGATCTCCTTTTTCATTTAAAGATTGTACTGCTAAAAATTCTAAAATTCTTTTTTTAACTGTCTCTAAACCATAATGATCTCTTTCAAGTATTTTTTTTGTTGCAGCAAAATTGATGGAATCATCTGTTCTTTTTTGCCATGGAAGCTCAAGTAACATTTCAATATAATTTCTTTCCACTGCACTTTCCGAACTCGAATCAGACATACCCTCTAGACGATTTAATGATTTTTGAATCTTCTCTTTTACTTCAATAGGTGCTTCTAATTGCTCAAGCTGCTCCTTGTAACCATCTTCTTCTGTCTCAGTTTCTTGTAATTCTCTTTTTATATATTTCAATTGTTCTCTAAGAATATATTCTTTTTGATTTTCTTCCAACTTACGTTTAATATTTATGGTTAATTCATTTTTTATTTTTGACAATTCATTTTCATTTTCTAGCATGCTTGCTACTAATAAAAAACGTTTTTCTAGTTCAACTTCTTGTAAAATTGCTTGTTTTTGTTCATTTAAAAATGGTAAATTCATACCAATTTGATCCAATAATTCTGCTAATTCACCTTCACTTTTTAAAAGTGCTTCTAAGTTTTTTTCAAATTTTGGATGATATGTGCTATATTGCTTTAAAATTTCTTTTATTTTTATAATTTTCGCCTTTTGAAGAAATTCATCCTCTTGACGGTTTTGTTCTTGTTCAATCGGTGTTATTACTGCCTCTAAAAATTCACCTTCATTTTTTTCTAATTCTTCTAAATATGCTCTTTCATTTCCTTCAACCAAAACACGAACAAGCCCTTCTGAAGATTTTACAATCTGTTTAATTGTAGATATTGTTCCAATTTCATATACTTGTTCTTTATTAATACATTCCTCTTCTTTGCCTTTTTGTGCTACAAGGAAAATTTGTTGTTCTGGTCTTAACATTGCTTCTTCTATTGCATGAATAGAAATTTCCCTGCTCAAATCAAAATGTACTATCATATTCGGAAATATTGTTAAGCCACGAAGTGAAACACATGCTAGCTTTCTACTATTTCTTTCTTCCATTTTAATAACCATCCTTTTCACACGATTTACTTTAAAAAAACGTCGCTCGAATACACAGAGCGACGCTTATCACTACTCAGCCTTTTTATAGCTTTGTTTTTCTTCTGTTGCTTCTTTATAAACAACTAATGGTTCACTTGTACCTTCTACTGCTTCTTTTGTAATAATACATTGCGCAATATTTTCATCCGAAGGGATTTTGTACATAATATCCATCATAGATCGTTCCATAATCGATCGAAGTCCTCTTGCACCAGTTTTTTGTTCAATTGCTAATTTTGCAATTTTCAAAATTGCATCTGGTTCAAATGTCAGTTTTACATTATCATAACCAAACAACTTTTGATATTGTTTAATTAACGCGCTTTTTGGTTCTTTTAAAATACGAACCAATGATTCTTCGTCTAATCCTTCTAAAGATACATGGATTGGTACACGTCCTACAAACTCTGGAATTAATCCAAACTTTACAAGGTCTTGAGGTGTTACACTATTTAATAATTCCCCAACTTTTCTTTCTTCTTTACTTGTAACATTTGTATTGAATCCAATTGATTTGCGATCCAATCTTGATTCGATTATTTGCTCTAATCCTTCAAATGCTCCACTGCATATAAATAAAATATTAGAAGTGTCTACTTGCAATAATTCTTGATGTGGATGTTTTCTACCACCTTGTGGTGGAACACTAGCGACTGTTCCTTCGATTATTTTCAACAATGCTTGTTGCACACCTTCACCCGAAACATCTCTTGTAATAGAAACATTTTCAGATTTTTTTGTAATTTTGTCAATTTCATCAATATATATAATTCCAAGTTGCGCACGGTCTACATTGTATTCTGCTGCTTGAATTAATTTCAACAAAATATTTTCAACATCTTCTCCAACATATCCTGCTTCTGTTAAAGTAGTTGCATCTGCAATTGCAAATGGAACATTAATAATCTTCGCTAATGTTTGTGCCAAATAAGTTTTTCCCGATCCTGTTGGCCCAACCATAATAATATTACTCTTTTGTAATTCAACACCATCGTCTTCAACCTTTGAAGTAACTCTTTTATAATGATTATATACTGCAACAGATAATACCTTTTTCGCTTCTTCTTGCCCTATTACATATTCATCAAGAAAGTTTTTAATTTCCACTGGTTTCAAAAGATTAATGTCTTCTGTAACATGCTCTTCTATCATCTCATCTTCAAATTCTTCATCAATAATATCAGCACATATATCGATACATTCATCACAAATATAAACCCCACTTGGTCCTGCTATTAACTTACGAACTTGGTCTTGTGTTTTATTACAAAAAGAACACTTAATATTTGAATTTTTGCTTGCCATTTCCCACTCCTGTTTTTACTATTGTTGAGTTAGCTCATTGTGCGATGTAAAAATTGCATCAATCAAACCATACTCTTTTGCTTCATTTGCATCTTTCCAGTTATCACGCTCTGTATCATTTGCGATTTCTTCTATTGTTTTCCCACAATTTTCTGCAAGTATTCTATTTAATTTTTCTTTTGTTTTCAAAATATGTTTTGCAGCAATTTCAATTTCAGTTGCCTGTCCTTGTGCTCCACCTAATGGTTGATGAATCATAATTTCAGCATTTGGAAGTGCATATCTTTTTCCTTTTGCTCCACCTGCTAATAAAAATGCTCCCATACTAGCTGCCATACCAATACAAACAGTGGATACATCACATTTAATAAAATTCATTGTATCATAAATAGCCATACCTGCTGTAACGGATCCTCCTGGACTATTAATGTATAAGTTAATATCTTTATCTGGATCTTCCGACTCTAAAAATAATAATTGTGCAACTACTAAAGAAGCAGTTACTTCATTTACCTCTTCTCCCAAAAAAATAATTCTTTCTTTTAAAAGTCTTGAGTAAATATCATAGGAACGTTCTCCTCTACTTGTTTGCTCAATGACATAAGGTACTAAACTCATTCTTAAAATCTCCTTTCAATTTAGCCGAATAAAGTTATATGCAAAGTGAATCGTCACTTTGCATACACTAATGTAATCTTATCGTACGTACATAAATAATGCAATTGCATTATTTAAATTAATAAATTTTTAAGGATTTATTTTCCTTCTTTTGCATTATCAACAACAAATGTTACTGCTTTTGAAATTGCAATATCTGCTGATACTTGAGTTTTTCCGTGTTCTCCAAGCATTTCTACTACTTTTTCTGCTTCCATTTTGTACATTTCAGCCATTTTTGCCACTTCTTCATTAAACTCTTCATCACTTGCAGCTAATTTTTCTTTTTCAACGATTGCTTCAAGAACTAATCTTGATTGAATTCTTTTTAAAGCTTGTGGTTTTGCTTGTTCCATCATAGTTTGTGCATCCATTCCTGTAAATTGGAAATATTGTTCTACACTTAAACCTTGTGATTGAATTCTTTGTGCAAAGTCATCCATAAGTTGTCTTTGTTGTGTTTCAATCATTGCTTCTGGAATATCCATTTCTGATGCTTCAATAATTGCTTCGATTACTGCATCTTCTTTTGCATGTTTTGCTTCTGTTTCTTTTGTTTCAAGTAATTTTGCTTTAATATCTTCTTTAAAAGCATCTAATGTATCGAATTCTGAAACTTCTTCTGCAAATTCATCATTTAATTCTGGAAGAATTTTTTCTTTGATTTCTTTTACAACAACTTTGAATACTGCTGGTTTTCCAGCTAAATCTGCTGCTTGATATTGTTCTGGGAATGTTACAAGTACATCAACATTAGCGCCGATTTCTTTTCCAATTAATTGTTCTTCAAATCCAGGAATAAATGCTCCAGATCCAATAGTAAGAGGATAGTTTTCACCTTTTCCGCCTTCAAAAGCAACATCATCAACAAATCCTTCAAAATCAATGATTGTTTGATCGCCATCTTTCACTGCACGATCTGTCACTTCTACGTTTCTAGCATTCTTTTCTCTTTCGTCTTCTAACTTCTTAAGAATTTCTTCTTCTGTAACTTCAACGTCTTGTTTGCTTACTTTAACGCCTTTATATTTTCCTAATTTTACTTCTGGTTTTAAAGCAACTTCTGCTGTAAAAATAAATGGTTTCCCTGCTTCAATTTGAACAACATCAATTTTAGGAGAAGAAACAATTTCTTCTTGGCATTCATCATATGCTAATCCATAATTTTCTTGAATTAATGTATTTGCTGCTTCTTCATAAAATACTTCTTTTCCATACATTTTTTCTACCATTGGACGTGGAACTTTTCCTTTTCTAAATCCTGGAATTGAAATACTTTTCTTTTGTTTTTGGTAAGCTTTTTCAATTGCTTTTTCTACTTCACTTGCTTCCACTTCAATTGTAAGCTTCGCCATATTGTTTTCTAATTTTTCTACTTGTAAACTCATAACTTCTCCTTTATTTATGTTTCAATAATTGAAACAATTTAATCGTATTTTTTCATGTATTTACATATAAATATTTTTATGCGTAAAGATTTTACACAGAAATATTTGCAGTCATTCAAAGATTATAACATAAACAAAGTCCATTTTCTAGTATTTTTTTAGGAATTTTCATTTTGTAAATATGTTTTTAAAGATAACCAAATCACATATGCAAGTATACTTCCAATTACAGCTGTAATAAGTTGAGTAATCGAAAATGTTACTTTTGCTGTTTTTAAAATCATTTGTAATGCCTCTGGTTTTGGTAAATGGCTTGCTATATTTTCTCCAAATATTGGGAATAGAACATAAGAAGTCATAATCCACATAAACCCTGCTTTTACAATTGATCCAACTGCCATTCCTAAAATGATATTTTTCTTTGTTTTTGATTTATGATAAAAGAAATAAGTCGCTACTACTAAAATACTATTTCCTATCATTATGACTGGAAGCATAAGTGGTATTCCTGCAATAATTGGTGATCCTGTAATAAAAAATGCGGTGACAGGTGTAATAATAGATAATAATACTCCAAACTTAACATCGATTGCTAATACTGCAATCAATAAACAGGCATTAATAATTGGTCCTGTAATATAGGTAGATAAATTTTTAAAATATTGGCTTAATATACAGATTGCCAATAATAATGCTACTTGTGCTAATTTTTTTGTTTGTTTATTCATAACTATGTAATCTCTCTTTCTTTCTACTATTCTACGTTTGTTTGCATCGCTTTTGCTGTAATCCCTGAAATTTTACCTAATTTTCCTGATAGCGCATTAATTGTGTTTGTATCTGCATTTATAATAATCGATACAATATTCATACTCTTTTCTTTATAAGGTACTCCCATTCTTCCTATTATATGTTCTGCATATTCATGCAACAATTCATTCACTTGTCTAATACTAGATTGTTCTTTAATGAAAATACCAATGATTGCTACTTTTTCTTCCATTTCCCCTCCTTTTCTAGTGTTATAAGTAATAAAAAACTCCATAAGGAATAAGCCTTATGAAGTCATACAACTCTACTTACATTCACTTATTCTTTGCAACAGGTCATCCTTAGCTTCAGAAATTTGCGATAAAATTCCACTTTTAAATAAAGAACTTCTTTATAAAAAAGACACCTCAAGTATAACGCATATAAATTTTATGTACAAGTGCTTTCTTTTCTTCCAATACTTACCTTAATAAAAAAATACAGATCGCTCATACTAATACCAAGATAAGTAATGAACGAGCACAAATTTCTTAGGAGATAAGTGGTCAAGTAGCTGCTTATCTCTTACAAATAAAAAAATTGCAAAACACGGAGGTTTTATTATGACATCAAAGACAAAAGCAACTTCGTCTACAGCACCAAAGAGAAAATCAACATCTACAACTACAACAGCTAAAGCTAAAGCACCATCTACAAGTGCAAAATCTAAAACAACATCTACAACTGCAAAAGCTAAAGCACCATCCACAAGTCCAAATGCAAAATCTGCAATGGAACGTTTTAAAACAGAAGTAGCATCTGAATTAGGAGTAAAATTAAACAATGATTACAATGGAAATTTAACTTCAAAAGAAGCTGGTTCAATTGGTGGCGAAATGGTAAAACGTATGATAAAAAAACAAGAAGAACAAATGAGATAATGTATAAAAAAAATAGGGATGTGCACAAACTTTATGTTTGTGCAACATCCCTATTTTTAACGAAATAATATTTTTTTTGCAATATCATTTGCTTCTTCTTTTGTGAAAAGACATTCGATAATCGCTAATGCAAATTCTATGCTTGTTCCCATTCCTTTACTTGTAATTATTTGATTTGAAACTACCACTTTTTCATCTACTGCTTCTTTACAATTTAATTGTTCTTCTAATCCCGCATAACAAGTTGCTTTTTCTTCTTTTAATATGCCAAGTTCTCCTAAGATAGTTGGTGCTGCGCAAATGGCTGCAATATACTTTTTGCTTACATAAAATTCTTTTAACTGTTCGGTAAGTTCTTTGCACGATAAAAGATTTGGTGTTCCTGGAATTCCTCCTGGCAATACAATCATATCCAACTCATCAAATTCAATTTCTTCTATCAAATATTCAGTTACTACCTTAACATCATGAGAACTTGTTACTATTTTTTCTTTTGTTATTGAAACCATCTTTGTTTCTATCCCAGCTCTTCTACAAAGATCCACTACACATAATGCTTCTATTTCTTCAAATCCCGTTGCAAAAAATACTCCAATTTTTTTCATTCCATTCTTCCTTTCTTTCCTCAAGCGATTCCATTGCTAAATTTAATAATTAACACTTCGACTGCTAAACGATCATTTACTTGTCCCGTTTTAATTTCCTCATCTACTCTTACACATTCTTCAAACATTTCAAACAATGTTGTCATTTTATATTTTGCTGTCTGCCTAATACTTTTTTCTACCACAAAATTTTGCAAAGAAGTTTTTTTTGCAATCTTTGTTGTATCATATCCTTTTAATTTTAGTTCTTTAATTTGTAACATTAAATTAAATTGTCTTGTTAATAATGCCAAAATTTTCATGGGTGGTTCTTTTAAAAGCAACAATTCATTGTAATACTCTAATGCCTTTTTTACATTTCTTTCTGAAATTTCATTTAACATTTTAAAAATCTGATTATGAATTTGTGCCACACAAACTTGGTCTACATCTTCTATTGTAATTTCCTCTTTTGATAACGTGTAACAAATAAGTTTTTCTACTTCTAAATAAATCGTATCCATATCCGTTCCAATTTTTTCTAACAAATAAGAAATTGTGCGTTCCGAAATGTTTCTTCCTTCTTTTGAAAAAAGTTGATAGATCCATTTTTTTAAAGTTCCTTCCGTTTGCTCGCGAAACTCTCCAATTTTACCATGACTTTTAATTGCTTTATACAAACGAGATCGCTTATCAATTTCACGTTCTACAAATATGATGGTAGTACTTTCTGAAATATTAGTTAAATAATCGGCAATTAAATCTCCGCCCTTTTTTAAAAGTTCCGTATTTTCCAAAACAATAACACGTCTTTGTGCTAAGAATGGAAGTGTTTCTGCTAAGTCTATAACTTCCGTCAAAGAATTGTTTTTCCCATAAAAATAATGGTAATTCATCGTATCATCTTCTGAAATCAATGCTTTTGTTAATCTATTTTTATATTGTTTTCTTAGATAATCTTCCTCTCCAAAAAGCAAATATATAGTCTTAAAATTACAATCTTTTATGTCATTAATGATTCCTTGCATGATATGTTCGCCTTTCTTTGATTTTTTATACTTCTACCTTTTATCATATCACTTAATCCCTTACTTGTGTAGATACTTTTCTTCCAAAAAACTTTCTACCTTGATTCCCCCTTTTTTCTGTAGAGATATTTCAAGCGCACCTTTGTCCATCGTTATATAATACGGAATGTTTAATGATAACAAACGTTCTAAAACAATTGGCGATGGATGTCCATAGGAATTATTTTCTCCACAAGAAATAATAGCAAATTGTGGCGTATACTTTTCTAGGAAATCTTCACTCGTTGAAAATTTCGAGCCATGGTGAGCAATTTTTAAAAAATCAAGTTCTACGTCACTCCCATTTTCTATTAAATAAAGCTCTCCTTCTCCCTCTAAATCTCCTGTTAATAAACCCTGAAATTCCTTATATTCTACATAAAGTACCATGGAAGATTCATTTTTATTTACTCCAATTTCTTTTTGTTTCGGATAAAAGCATGTAATTTGTAATAATCCATCCACCAAATAATCTTTTTGGGCCATTGCAACAACTGGTATATTTGCCTGTTGACACAATTCTAAAAACGCAAGATAAGATTCGTCTTTTTCTTCTAATTTTGGTAGAAATACTTGTTTGATTGTCACTTTGTTTTCCATTGAAAATGCAATCAATTCCTCAATTCCATTCGTATGATCTTTATCAAAATGGCTGACAAAGATTCCATCTATTGTTGTATACCCATGATATTTCAAATATGGAAGTATGATATTTTTCCCTACGTTGCTCTTGCTACTGCTTCCTCCATCTACTAGATATACTGTATCATGTTCAGTTTCTATAACAATCCCATCTCCTTGTCCCACATCAAGTACCGTAATTTTAAACTCTTTTTTCGTTGGAAAGCACAGAAAACTACACGCAATAATTATGATAACAATATGAGTTGTTTGTTTCTTATTTTTTTTCTTTCTCTGCGTATGTATCTTTAAAAAAAGTGATAACAATATGAAATAACACATAATTTTGCTTAAACTCGGCTTTCCTATACAGACTCTTTGAAAAGGTATTTGCAAGGATATTCTAGATAACACTTCATAATAATAAAAAATAGCAGATAATATGTTCCCAAGAAATATAGACAGAGAATGAAAAAGAAATGGAAAACTTCCAAAAAATAATAATATCATTCCACCAATAATTAAAATACTTACAAATGGCAAAATACAAACATTTAAAAGAATACTAAAAATTGGCACTTCATAATAATAATATAGCAAAACTGGTAATGTTGTTAAGAAAATTCCAAGACAACTTAAGAAAGAAAATAGAATTGTTTTTATGATTTTAGATTCGAAATAATATAGTTCTTTTAGTGCTGGTACAAGTTGTGATGCACCTAAAATAGCACTTACAGAAAGCAATACTCCAACACTAAATAAATAACTTGGATTTTGTATCAAAATCAAAAACACAAAGCACATTAAACTAGTTACTGTATCATAACTTCTTTTTACTACTGTAGAAAACATTTGCATCAAAAACATGATGAATGCACGAAAGAAAGATGGTGAAATTCCAATCATCATTCCATATAAAAAAAGAAATAGCATTGCAATAAGAAAAGCAGGAGTATGTGGAAGATAAAAAAATCTCAAACATCTATAAATGACCATACCAATCAATGTAATATGCAATCCCGAAATTGCTAAAATATGTGCAATCCCACTTAATTGATATAACTCTTTTAATTCGCTATCCATTTCTTTTTTTAATCCTAAAATCATAGCTGATAAAACAGATCCATTTTCTTCCCCTAAATACGTATTATAAATCTTCTGAAATGCAATCTTTTTTTGAAATAAGAATTCCTTAATGACATCATAAGAGCTGCTTTGCGATATCAACGTTGCTTTCTTTAAAGAAAAGCCAATTCCTAAATTAGTGTAGTAACTTCTTGCATCAAATTGACCGTAATTTGTTGCTCTTTGAAATACAGTTGGAGCGCCTTTTACAAGTATGATACTTCCAAGTTTTATATCAAAATCACTGCTCATACTTACTTGTACTTGCATTGGATACGCTCCAATAGTTTCTATAAAAACTTGTTCCAAAACAAGTTCTATTTGAGTGGTACCAAAATACTCAAACGTTCTTTTTTCTACCACACATCCACTTACTGTTATACTAGACTTCTTTAAAAAATCAGCTATTTCTTCATTATTTTTTACTCTAAAACTTATTACTACTACTATACAAAATAAAACAACACCAAGGCAAAGCGGGCGTTTTATTTTTATTACATGCCTCCTATCTAAGCTCTAAATTTCGCTCAAACAAAGTAGAAAAATTTAAGTTTTCTCCTATACTGTAACTTGATTCTCCACGAATCAAAATTTGCACTTTATTAATATTAGATAACTCTACCAAAGAATTTACAATGGAATAAACAGCAATTTCTGGAGATATATTATTTGGTGTCACAAGAAATGATTCATCAAGATTTACATAACAGATTCCATCTTTTGTTGTTACACTTATTACTTTCGTATCTGGCGAAATCGTTGGATAAATCGTCCGTTCTTCCTCATGTATACCTGTATATACTGGACCTGCAATTAATTGCTCTACTACTAATCGTTCTACCGAAAGATTTGTACTGTATTCTAAAGTTCTCAGCGTAGAAACTAAAGCATCTCCCTCTTTATTAGTAAAATACAATAAAAGATTAACACGTTCAAATGCATTAATTTCATCTCCTTCGTTATCTAGAAACATGCCACGATTTAAACTCCCTACTGCATTTCCTAAATTATCTAGCAGTACTTCACCACGCACTAAAAAAGAAACGTATTCAATTCCTTCAATTTCTGTCAGACTTCGAACAAGTGCAGCACGCACAAGGATTTCAGTAGTAGGTGGAAGCTCCTTATATTTTGTGTCCATGTTTAAAGTAAGATGATTTTCCTTTAATTCAAAATCAACTATTGAAAACTCTGAAATGATCGGTTTTACATCTACACGGTGGGCTCCTTCTTCCATTGCTATTAACAACTCTTCTACTAATAATTCTTTCTGATTAGTCGTATGAGTTGCCTGATATTCTTGTGACACAATCGTTGTCTCATCTTTATCTAAATAATAAATATCATAATGACTGTTTTCATCACTGTCTGAATTATACTTGCTACATCCTTGTACAAATAGTAGACTCAATAACAGTATGGTTCCCATTATTTTTAACTTTTTTAACATTATCGATCCTTTCCTATTTCACATGAAATAATGGAATTTTAACAAAAAAACTGCTGCCTTCTCCTTCAACACTTAAGACCTTTACTGATCCTCTATGCATCAAAATGGCATTTCTTGTAATAGCAAGACCTAATCCTGTTCCACCAATTTCTCTAGAATGTGATTTATCTACACGATAAAATCGTTCAAAAATATGCTCTAAAGAGTCTTCTGGAATACCAATCCCCGAATCTTGTACTTCTACTGTAAAATACTGATGATCTCCATCTAGCGTTATATGCACATATCCTTCTTCACTATTATACTTAATCGCATTTTCAATTAAGTTTGACAATGCAAGCGTTATTTTCACCTCATCGATTTCTGCAACAATTGGTCTGATGCATTCAAAAATAATTTCTATGTTATGTTTATTTGCAATAGGACGCAATCTCTTTAAAATTAACTCAATCAACTCTTTTACATCAATTGTTTCAATATTCAACTCTGCCTTTGTCTTATCTAATTTAACAAGAGATAGTAAATCGTTGATAATTTTATTTTCCCGTTCAATCTCTGCTCCAATATCAATCATAAATTCTTGATATAATTCTAACGGCGCATCCTCTTGCATAATAAGCGAATCTGCAAGAACTTTCATAGAAGTAAGTGGTGTTTTTAATTCATGAGATACATTTGATACAAATTCTTTTCTTGATTCATCCAATATTCTCATACGGCTTAACACACTATTAAATGCTTCAATAATATGTTTTGTTTCCTCATAATCTGGAACCTCAAGTGCTTCATCTGTATATCCTTCTTTTACTTCCTTAATTGCTTTTGTAACTTTATTAAAAGGTTCAAACAATACTTTACTAATCACAAATGAAATTCCAATTAATATAATTCCCATAGCAAATAATATGATAAAAGCTTTATTTCTTAAAATTTCTGTTGTTAATACAATGGAATCTGTACCAACACTCATAAGCATAACACCATTTACAATTTGTTCCGCATCTTTTCCTTGCGCAGAATCTAGAATCGGAACCGTCATTTCAACAAAACCTGTACTTGGAATATACTGAGAACTATTTTCCCCCTTAAAGCACTTAATCACCTCTTGAGAAATAACATATTTTCCTTCACTAATTCCATAAGTATCTTTTACAACTTTAAAATTGCTATTTATTATTAAAACTCTTCCATCATATAAATTTGATAATTGATCCAATTCAGCATTGATTACTTCTGAAGATGGATCTTGCAAATAATTATACGCAATTAAATGATTTGCAATAATTCGAAATTGATTGGAAACTTCAGAAGCACGCACATTTACAGCCCATTCTGTATAATTATTAATCAAGGTATAACTAATAACAACACTTGGAATAATTCCAATACTAAGCAGTAATGTAAAAATACGAATCCGAAGACTTTTTAAAAAAGGAACTTTATCCCTTATTTTTTGTAGTTTTTTTATCATGTTATACTTTCCTCTTTTCAAAAGATCACTACACTTTAAAATAATATCCGATTCCCCATTTTGTATGTACAAACCCTGGTTCACTTGGATTTATTTCTATTTTTTCTCTAAGTCTTCTTATATGTACATCTACTGTTCGTACATCTCCAGGATATTCAGCGCCCCAAACTAGATTCAGTAACATTTCACGACTATATACACGATTTGGATTTAATATCAATAATTCTAAAACATCAAATTCTTTTGCCGTTAAATTCACTTCATTTCCACTGATATAAACTCTTCGCCCATCACAATCTAATTTCATTTCTCCTGCAATTAACACTTTATCTTTTACTTCTACACGAACACGTCTCATAATCGCTTTAATTCTAGCTTTTACTTCTAAAATATTAAATGGTTTCGTAATATAATCATCTGCACCATAATCCAATCCTAATATTTTATCCATATCATCACCTTTTGCAGTAAGCATAATAATTGGAACTTTTGAAAACTCTCGAATCTGTTGACATACTTCAAATCCATTTAATTTTGGCAGCATCACATCTAATAAAATAATGTCAAAATTGATTTTTTTTGCATATTCAACTGCCTCTTCTCCATCAAAGGCTGTAGTAACTTCCATTCCATCTTGCTCTAAACTAAAACTAATTCCTTTTACAATCAACTTTTCATCATCTACTACTAAAACTTTTTGGCCCATACCTCTCTCCTCACTCTACACAGATACTATCTTTTATTTTCAAAAAACTTCCTTCTTTAATTCCTGACACATTCATTATTTCTTCTATTGTTTTAAAGGCTCCATTCTGTTCTCTATATGCAATAATACTCTTTGCCCTACTTTCTCCTACTCCTGACAAAGTACATAATGTTGCAACATCTGCAGTATTAATATTTACCATCCCATTGGCTGTATTTTCGTTTAAATACTCCTCTTTGTATTCAATATAGGATTCTTCATTTTCTTCTAAAACATCATAAATAGACGGAACGATTATCTTCATCCCATCTACTACTTTTGTCGCAAGATTTAATGCCTCTTTATTTGCATCATCTAAAAATCCGCCCGCATATTTAATTACATCCACAATACGCTCTCCCTGTTTCATTTTATATACTCCAGGATTTACTACTTGTCCTATAATATGCACAACTATTTCTTCTTGCACTACCTCTTCAAGTGGTATTGTTTCTTTTGTTTCTTCTACAACTTCACTACTTTCTTGAATTTGTAAAAATAATTCACTTTTGTTTTTCTTACAAGCAAGAAACATGCAAGAAAAACAAAAAATTATGATTAATTTTCTTATTTTCATAAGCATTTTTCATAAATGAAAGTCCCGTATACTTATCGTTTTTATTCTATAAGAAATTTCCACACAATACAAGTAAAACATTTTATTTTATCCATTCCATTTAAAAAGTATGACTCCAACAATTGCTATGGCCATTCCTAAAAGTCTATTCCACGAAAATTCTTGTTTTTCCACGCCCCAAATACCAAATAACTCAATAAGATACGCAACAAGTAATTGTGCAATTACAATAATCATAACTGCCTTCGCTGGACCTAGTGAATCCATACTTTTTATTACGGTATACGTGATCCCTGCACCAATGACACCACCTAAAAGCATATATTTAGGTTCCACCTTTAGTCCCTGTGTTATAGGTGTTTTATCGCTAATTGCCCATATAATCAGACAAACTAGAAGTGCCAAACCTTGTACCAAAATATTAGTCACCCATATACTTGATGCTTTCGTAACTTGTGTATTAAATACCCCTTGTATGCTCATTAAAACTCCAGATAAAATTGCAATAAAAAAACCAATCATGTTTTTCCTCCTACTAAATTTAAAGTATTTTTATAGGATTGCCATGATTGGTCTTGGTTATTCTTCTATCCCATTTACTTGAGATATAATTTGTTCTGATAGTTTTTTCAACTCGTCTGAAACATTATTTCCTTTCCAAATCTTAGTAAATGTAATCTCCATATTTACCCAGAAATTACTAGTCACCATCATTTTGGGCATAGAAATAGAACATGCATATTCTCCTAGAAATGTATCAATTCCCTTATTTTCATAAGCCACATTTTTATTTGCAGCAATTTTTCCTGTTTTTTCATATAAAGAATTTGCATTTTCTTCTACTAAAAATCGAGCAAAATCATTTGCACTTTCTTGCATTTGACTATATCCATTAATTAAAATAGCATTTGTTACAGAAAGATTTCTTGTATGCAAATCTTGTGTTACATCTGGAATCATAGCAACGCCATATTCATACTTAAACTCCCCATTTTCCTTTGCTTCTTCTAATTTACGTATAATCTCTGAGGTAGCTGTTGTAAATACAAGTTTTCCATCCATAAATTCTTGAATCACAGTATCATAAGCAACTTCATCTGCTTCAATAGAAAAAAAGGAGCTTAAATCTTGATATGTTTGAAGTGCAACAACGGCATCTTCATTATAAATACTAATTTCTTCTTTCTTATCTCCTGCTTCTCCACCGACAGAAATATAATTCCCAACAAAAAAATAATTAAAGAAAATATCTTCCACATCCCATTTGAAAATTCCTTCTACTTGTTCTGGCGCATCAAATTCATCTGCAAATGTATAAAGTTCATCAAATGTTTTTGGAATTAAAGTTGGCATTCTTTGTGCTATCAATTCTGTCATCTCTTCCTCTGAGTATCCAATCGTTTCTACTTCTATTTCCTCGTCAACCAAAGGTGTATTTTCTTCCGCCATTTGTTGGGCTTCTTCTCCAATTTGATGTTCTAATTCTGTTTGAATTTTCTTCCTTGTTATTTCTTCTAAATATGTTTTGTTATAAAGTAATACACTCGTTTCAAAATAATAAGGATATCCATAATATTTCCCATGATACGTAACAGCATCTAGTGCGGATTGAGAGAAGTTTTTATCTGTAACAATTTCATTTACATCTTTTACTTCTACAGCTAGTCCAGATAAATATGCCTTTTCAATCGAATCGTTGCTTACAATAAACAAATCAGGATACACAACTGTATTTAAAGATGTATCATAAATATTTTCAATATACTCTAACCCAGATTGTAAATAAGGTACAACCCTAACACCATATTCGTTTGTATAGCGAAGTGCCATGCTTGCTAGATAATCTGTCAATGCATCATCTGTATACCAAATATATAACGATTTTGTGTCATCAAAAACATCGATTGTTCCTTCCTCTTGTGTCCAATAACTAACACCGATTGTTCCAAAAAACAATCCAAGGACGATTACTACACTAAGCATTCTTTTTTTTAACTTCATTCTTTTTCCCTTTCTTTTTTCCTAAAAAGAAGCTTCTAAAATTGATATCATCTCATCTACATGTTCTTTTGTAATAATAAGTGGTGGAACAAAACGAATAATATGCGTTCCTGCATTAATAATAATCAATCCATTATCTATGGCTTTTTTAATAATTTCAGAAACAGGAATTGAAAATTCAAGTCCTTGCATCAACCCAACTCCACGTCTTGTAGTGATAAAATCATATTTTTTTACTAATTCCTCTAAACGTTCTTCTAAATAACTACCAACTGTTTTTACATTGTCTAATACATTTCTATTGTCAAATTCTGAAAAAACGGCATTAATTGCTGCTGCAGCCAATGGATTTCCACCGTATGTTGTTCCATGATCTCCTGCCACTAAAGAGTGTTGTGCAACGTGTTCTGTCATTAAAAATGCTCCTACTGGAACTCCGCATCCCAATGCTTTTGCACAGGCCATAATATCTGGTTTTATTCCAAACTTATGCCAAGCAAACATAGTGCCTGTTCTTCCCATTCCACATTGTATTTCATCAAGAATTAATAAAATATCTTTTTCATCACATAATGCGCGCACCTTTTCCATAAACTCTTTTGTTGCTGGATGGATTCCTCCCTCTCCTTGCACTGTTTCAAATATAATGGCACATGTTTTATCCGTAACGAGCGCTTCCACACTTTCAAAATCATTCATATTTGCAAATGATACATTTCCAATAAGTGGTTCAAAAGGTTCTCTATATGCTTTATTCCCTGTTATAGACAATGCACCTAATGTTCTTCCATGAAAAGAATGATTCATAGCAATAATTTCATGATCTGTTTTTCCATCTTTTAAAAATGCATATTTTATGGCTGCCTTTAATGCACCTTCAATTGCTTCCGCTCCACTATTTGTAAAGAAAACACGATCTAATTTTGCAGCATCTGTAATCGCCTTCGCTGCACGAATTGCTGGCATGTTATAATAATAGTTTGAAGTATGAATCAAACGGTCAATTTGATCTTTTAATGCATTATTAAATGCTTCATTTTTATACCCCAAAGCAAAAACAGCAATTCCCGAGCAAAAGTCAAGATATTTTTTACCCGTTACATCATATAAAAAAACATCTTCGCCTTTGTCTAAAATAATTTGATATCTATTATAAGTGTGTAATAACACCTCTTCCGCTTCCTTAATATGACCTTCCATTTTAATACCCTTCCTTATCTTGTATGATCGCTGTTCCTATTCCTTTTTTTGTAAATATTTCTAAAAGTAAACAATGTGGAAGTCTACCATCTAAAATATGTACGCGATCTACTCCATTTTTAACTGCGGATGTACAATTATGAAGTTTTGGCAACATCCCTCCGCCAATAAATCCATCTGTAATTAATGCATCTGCTTCGCTTGCAGTAATACGAGAAATAAATGTAGATTTATCATTAATATCTTTATATAATCCCTCAATATCTGTTAAAAATACTAATTTATCTGCACCGATTTCTTTTGCTATCGCACAAGCTGCATCGTCTGCGTTAATATTGTATGTATTAAAATCATCATCAAGTCCAACTGGCGCAATAATTGGAAGAAAATCTTTGTCTAATAAATCCATAATAATTTTGGAATCTACTTTTTTTATTTCACCAACGTATCCTATATCTTCACCATTCGATAATTTTTTCTTAACATTTAACATTCCGCCATCTTTTCCACTAAGGCCTATGGCATTTACTCCTAATTCTTGCACCATTCGTACTAAGTTTTTATTTACTCTTCCAAGTACCATTTCTGCAATTTCCATGGTTTCTTCATCTGTAACTCGAAGTCCGTTGACAAATTCTGTTTCTTTTCCAACTTTATCTACCCATGAACTAATCGCCTTACCACCACCATGTACAATAATTGGTTTAAATCCTACTAATTTTAATAAAGTAACATCTTGAATTACATTTTTTTGTAATTCTTCATTACTCATAGCCGATCCACCGTATTTTACCACAATTACTTTACGATTAAATTTTCTAATATATGGCAATGCCTCAATTAATACTTCGGCCTTTTTCATTACATCATTTATTTCCATTTCTTTCAACTTCTAATCCACCTTTCCTCATTAAGATCTATAATCTGCATTTATTTTTACATAATCATAAGATAAATCACAACCCCATGCTGTCGCCGTTTCATTTCCCATTTTCATATCTACAAGAACCGTTACTTTTTCTTCTGAAAGAATAGATGTTGCTTTTTCCTCCGAATAATCCGTTGCTACGCCATCTTTAAAGATTTGAATTTCGTCCTTTTCGCCTTTGAAATACAATTCAATTTGTTCTGGATCAAATGTTGCACCACTATATCCTAATGCACATAGAATTCTTCCCCAATTTGCATCATGTCCAAAAATTGCTGCTTTTGTTAAAGAAGAACAAATTACTGATTTTGCAAGTATTCTTGCATCATTTTTTGAAGCTGCATTAATAACAGTAGTTTCAAATAGAGCAGTTGCACCTTCTCCATCCCCTGCAATTTTCATCGCAAGCAGTCTATTTACTTCGTGTAATGCATGTAAAAAAGTTTCATAATCTTCATTCTTAGTAATAATTTCTTCATTTTCTGCACAACCATTTGCTAAAACAAGTACCGTGTCATTTGTAGAAGTATCTCCGTCTACCGATATCATATTAAAGGTATCTTCTACATTTTCTTTTAATGCTTCTTGTAATAATTCTTTTGAAATATTTAAGTCTGTTGTCACAAACCCTAACATCGTACACATATTTGGATGTATCATTCCAGATCCTTTGCACATTCCAGCAATACGTACTTCTTTTCCTCCAATAGTAAATGACAACGCTACTTCTTTTGCTACAGTATCTGTTGTCATAATTGCTTTTGCTGCATCATGCGCACCTTCTCTTGTATCCACTAAATGATTTGATAATGTTGCAACACCCGCTTTAATTTTTTCCATAGGAAGTTGCATTCCAATGACTCCAGTTGATGCAACTAATACTTCTTGTGGTTTAATATTTAAATTTTCTCCAGCAACCTCACAAGTTTCCTTGCAATAAGAATATCCTTCTTCTCCTGTACAAGCATTTGCAATTCCAGAATTCACAACAATCGCTCTTACTGTTTCTTCTTCTTTTACAATTTTTTGATCCCATTTTACGCATGCTGCCTTTACTACATTTTTCGTAAATACTCCCGCAACATGTGCAGGAACCTCGCTATAAATCATTGCCATATCTAAACGATCTTTATATTTTACTCCTGCCATTGTACTTGCTGCAAAAAAACCTTTTGGAAATGTTACTCCGCCATCTATCCTTTTCATTTGTTCTACCCCTTCCTGCATCTCTTACTTTATTAAAGCTTCAATATTTTCTTTATTTAATACAAAATCATAATAATTTAAATCCGTTCGTTTCAACCAACCAATTTCATTCCAAAATGCATTTCCTATATCATTTTTAGTAAATGCAATTAAAGATACTTTACTTATTTTTTCCGCTCTTAAGGCATGCATAACGAATGCTACCATCTTTTTTCCAATTCCTTTAAGTCTATGTTCTGGCTTTACACACACATGGTATAAACATCCTCTTCTTCCATCATGACCGCAAAGTATAGCACCTACAATTTCACCATCGTTTTCAGCTACTACACTAATTCCAGGATTTCTATTTAAAAATCGTTCGATTCCTTCTTTTGAATCATCGATGCTACGAATCACAAATCCTTCAATTGACTGCCATAATAAGAATACTCCTTCATAATCTGTTTCTACCATTGGTCTAATATTCATATTTTCTTCATCCTTTTATCTAAGGAAACATAGGAACTACATTAAGTCCAAGTTTCTCATCCATGCCAAACATAATATTCATATTTTGAATAGCCTGTCCAGCAGCACCTTTCACTAAATTATCCATCGCACCCATAAAAATAATACGATTTGTTCTCTCATCTATCTTAAAATTCACATCCACAAAATTACTTCCCTCTACCCATTTTGTTTCTGGACAAATATCCTTATCTAATACACGAACAAAAAACTCTTCTTTATAATATGTATCATAAATTTCTTTTACTTCTTCATATGTTGGATATGTTCCGTCTGCTTTTTGTTTTAATGATGCATATGCAGTAATTAAAATTCCTCGATTCATTGGCACCAAATGTGGTGTGAAATTTATCATTACTTTTTCATCTGCCGCATAACTCAATTGTTCTTCAATTTCCGGTGTATGTCTGTGATTTGTAACACCATATGCTTTAATATTCTCATTTACTTCACAATATAATGTATCTACTTTTGCTCCACGACCAGCACCGCTTGTTCCACTTTTAGCATCTACAATCAACGTATCGATTTCTACAATCCCTTCCTTCAATGCAGGTATAATAGAAAGTGTTGTACATGTTGGATAACAACCTGGATTTGCAACTAGTCTCGCATGTTTTACTTTTTCTCTGTTTATTTCACAAAGTCCATATACGGCTTCTTCTATAAATTGTTTTGTCGGATGATGAATTCCATACCATTTTTCATAAATTGCAACATCTTTGATTCGATAATCTGCACTTAAATCAATTACTTTTACTTGTTCTAATAATTCTTCTTTCATAAGTTTAGCTAAATATCCTTGAGGTGTTGCAGTAAAAATAACATCTACTGTTTTTGCCAACTCTTCTAAATCATCATCTTTACAAATATGTTCTACTATTTGAAACATATTACGAAAAATATCACTATACTTTTTATCTATATAACTCTTTGATCCATACCATACAATCTCAGTTTCTGGATGATTCATTAAGAAACGTACTAATTCTCCACCTGCATATCCTGTTGCACCAATTATTCCAACTTTAATCATAAAACTACACCTTTCTTGCTAAAATACTACTATCCAACTTATTTTACTAGAAAAAAGAAAGATAATCTACTGTTTTCTTTTTTTCTTAACATTATACATTTGAAATGAATAATATTCAAGTATTTATTTGATTTATGCATATTTTTTGTATTTTAGTGCATATTTTTTTGTTTTTATACTGTTTTTTATTCTTGCAATCTTTTATTAAATGATGTATATTTATAAAAACAAACTATTATTTTAAATTTAAGAAAGGTAATATTTAACATGAAAGAAAAAGTAATATTAGCATACTCTGGCGGATTAGACACTACAGCAATTATTCCATGGTTAAAAGAAAATTTTGATTATGAAGTAATTTGCGTTTGTATCGATTGTGGACAAGGAGAAGAATTAGATGGTTTAGACGAACGTGCAACATCATGTGGTGCATCAAAATTATACATTGAAAATGTAATTGATGAATTCTGTGATGAGTATGTAATTCCTTGTGTACAAGCACATGCTGTATACGAAAATAAATATTTATTAGGTACTTCAATGGCAAGACCTGTTATTGCAAAACGTCTTGTAGAAGTAGCTCGTAAAGAAGGCGCTACTGCGATTTGCCATGGTGCTACTGGAAAAGGAAATGATCAAATTCGTTTTGAACTTGGAATAAAAGCACTTGCTCCTGACTTAAAAATCATTGCAGCTTGGAGACATGAAGCTTGGAATATGGATTCTCGTGAAGATGAAATTGAATACTGTAAAGCACACGGAATCGACCTACCATTCTCTGCTGATACAAGCTATAGCCGTGACCGTAATTTATGGCATATTAGTCATGAAGGATTAGAATTAGAAGATCCTGCATGCGAACCAAACTTTGATCATCTTTTAGTACTTGGTACTACTCCTGAGAAAGCACCTAATGAAGGCGAATATGTTACTATGACTTTTGAAGCTGGAATTCCAAAAAGTGTAAATGGAAAAGAAATGAAAGTTGCAGATATTATTACTACATTAAATGAACTTGGCGGAAAACACGGAATTGGTATTGTTGATATTGTAGAAAATCGTGTAGTAGGTATGAAATCTCGCGGTGTATATGAAACACCAGGTGGAACAATTCTTTATGAAGCACATCAACAATTAGAAGAATTAATATTAGATCGTGATACTTATGCATTAAAAGAAGATATGGCAAATAAATTGGCTCAAATAGTATATGAAGGAAAATGGTTTACTCCACTTCGCGAAGCTGTACAAGCATTTATCACTTCTACACAAACATATGTAACTGGAGAAGTAAAATTCAAACTTTATAAAGGAAACATTATAAAAGCCGGAACAACCTCTCCTTATTCTTTATACAACGAAAGTATTGCTTCTTTTACAACTGGTGATTTATATGATCATCATGATGCAGAAGGTTTTATTAATCTTTTTGGTTTATCTTGCAAAGTACGTGCTTTAAAAATGCAAGAAGTAGAAAGTAAAAAATAATATGAATGTTTTGACCCTTATATTTACTTATTTGATTCTAATAAATTTGATTGGTTTTCTAATTATGGGGTTTGATAAACGTCGTGCTATTAAAAAAATGTTTCGAATTCCAGAATCTACGTTATTTCTAATTGCTATCATAGGCGGTGGTGTTGGAAGTATCATCGGAATGTATCATTTTCGCCATAAAACAAAGCATTCTAGCTTTGTTTATGGCATTCCTATCATTCTGATTATCCAACTTTTATTTGTATTATTTTTATATATATCACCAATAGAATTTTATTTTTTATAATGTTATTTTAGGAGGCTACTATGGATACATGTACACTACACATTGCTATATGTGATGATAATATTGCAGACAGAAAACAAATGGAGCGTTTACTAGACCGAGAAGTCATTGCGCAACAAGCAAATCATAATACCGTTTACACAAATTTTTTCGGAAGTAGCAATTCTTTATTACAAGCTACCTTCCATTATGATGCTTATTTTCTAGACATCTGTCATGATTCCATAAATGCCTATGATGTTGCAAAAACGTTACGTGCAAACGGTATCTTTTCACCAATTGTTTTTTGCAATTCCAAAATAGACTATAAACTTTTTTCACCATCGCTTGATGATACAATGCATATAAATAAACCAATCCATGCAAACGAATTAACTTCTATTATTCATGAAATTATTGAAGTGAAAAAAGCTCATACTGTGCCTAAATTAGAATTTAGAAATACATTTGAAACTTTTTACGTTATAGAGGAGGATTTTTATTGTTGTACTGGAACTTTAAATCAACAAGGTATAAAGGTTACATTAAAAGACAAACAAAAGAAGGAAGCAAGTTGCTTCCTTCATAATGTATGGATGGATATGGAATCCTTTACTGATTGCTATATGATTAATGATACTACGATTATCAATCTAAATTATGTCTCAAAAATATCATTATTTCGTCTTACTATGATGCATGGCGAACACTTTAAAATAACACCTGCCACCTCTTTTGAATTAAAGAAAATATTGCAGTCTAAATCGCAATAATGACACCACCATCATTTGCGTATAATGTACTTAGTCCACCAGTATTCATTATTAAAACATCTTTAAATTGTGTTTCTTTCAAAATAAGCTCTTTTACTTTTTCTGCTCTATCTCTATTATTGCAATGGGTAACAACAAGTCTTTTTTTTGAAGGATTTATTGCATTTGCAATTGTATATTCTGCCAATTTTGCAAGTGCTTTTTTTATGCCAATTGCTTGCCCCATTTGTGCAATAACACCCTGTTCACTTTTCATAATCGGTTTAATATTAAGTGTTGAAGCTACAACTGCTTTTATTCCACTCAGTCTCCCATTTTTTCTTAAAGTTTCTAAATTATCTAGCACAAAAAGTGTAACCATCTCATCTCTATGCTTTTCTAATTTTTCTACGATTTCTTCAAACGTATATTTATTTTCTTCTTCTAATTCCATTGCATACAACGCTAAACTTGTTTCACCTGCCGACGCTGAATGGGAATCTATGATATGAATATTTTTCTGATTATTACTCTCTTCATATAATGTTTTTCCTAAAATTGCACTATTATTACTACCACTCAAATGGCTTGATAAGGTCACCACATAAATACGTTCTACCTCTGCTTTAAAACTCTCTAAATATCTTTCAGGTGAAGGGCATGAAGATTTAGCACAAATATGTGATTTTGCAACTCTCTCTAAAAAATCAATTTGATCAAATGTTTCATCATCAAGAATACTATATTCCCCTATTTCTAATCCTAAAGGAATACTTTCAAATCTTTCATCTTTTTTCAACTCTTCTGGCAATTCACAACAGCTATCTACAACAATTTTGTAATTATACATTTTAAAATCACACCTTTCATGCTACATTTTAGTTTTTGCTTCTCTAAGTAACATAGTTTTTATTACTACTTATAATATCATGCATTAATGTCCTTTGTAAACACTTTGCACAAAATACATTCGTTTCTTTATTGCACTTCTTTCTTTTTTTGACTATACTATATTAATACTATTAAAATAATTTGTGAGGTAACTATGATTGCAGTAAAAATTGAACAGATAAAAGATTTTATGAATAAATTGTTAAATAGTGATTGCTTTGATTCTTATTTATTAAATGAAGCAACCATTACGACCTATAATTCATTTTCTATCGATGGTCGAATCAACCAAGATTTTTATTCAAATGAAGATGTTATTCCATATGATTTTTCCTTATGGAAAGATATGCGTAAACTTTGTTTTGATTTAATCAAAGGGAAAAACCCTCCTACCTTTTTTAAGTTTGTTTTACATCTTTTTCCCGAACAAGCTTATACTTTGTTAGAAAACGGAGAATGTGAACAATATTGCAATATGTTACAATCCTTTGTTCTAAATATTAAATATGATTCCACAGGCCTTACCTTAACTACCGCTACTTCTTTTCAAGGATTTTTAATGGACAAGACGCCTGATATCATCTGGGATCAAGCATTAAAACAGTTTTTAATTCATCAAGATATCTCTTTTACCCAATTATAGCTTTAAAAAGAAAGGACCGAAACACACTATGGAAATCGAACGTAAATTTACAATTAAAACGCTTCCTGATTTATCTTTATATCCATTTCATATCATTGAACAAGCTTATTTAAATACAGACCCAGTACTTCGCATCCGAAGAGAAGATACTTCTTATTATTTTACTTATAAAGGAAAAGGATTACTTGCAAAAGAAGAATATAATCTTCCTTTAAATGAATCTTCTTATCTTCATTTGCTAGAAAAAGCAGATGGTAATATTATCTCTAAAAAAAGATATTTAATTCCTTATTTATCCTATACAATTGAGTTAGATATATTTGATGGTGTATTTGATGGAATGATTTTAGCTGAAGTAGAATTTAACTCTATTGAAGAAGCAAATTCATTTATTGCACCAGATTGGTTTTTAGAAGATGTTACATTACAAAAAGAATACTATAATTCAAATTTAAGCCAAAAGAAATTTTAATTTCTTTTGGCTTAAATTTTATAACTTCCAAATATCCTTATTATATTCTGCTATGGTACGATCCGAAGAGAAAAATCCTGCTTTTGCAATGTTGCAAATCATCATTTTTTTCCATCTTTCTTGATCTGTAAAATCATCAAACATTTTATCTTTTACTTTAATATAGTCTTCTAAATCGAGCAATGTCATGAACCAATCCTTATTTAATAATTCATTATATAAACGTTCTAAATTTTCTTTTTGTCCAATTTCCATCACTTCTTTTGAAACAATAAAATCTACCGCTTCTCTTATAACATTACTTTTTTCATAAAAGTCTCTAGAAATATAATTTCTTTTCTCATAATGTTCAATAATTTGCTCTGATTTTTCTCCAAAAATATAAATATTATCATCTCCAACCAAATCATTAATTTCTACATTTGCACCATCTGATGTTCCAAGTGTTATAGCACCATTTAACATGAATTTCATATTTCCTGTTCCACTTGCTTCTTTTGATGCAAGAGAAATTTGTTCTGATACATCACATGCTGGAATCAAACGGCTTGCATAAGAAACATTGTAATTTTCTACCATTACAACTTTCATATATTTTGATACTACAGGATCCTTATTTACAATTTTTTGTAAAACTAAAATAAGGTGAATAATATCTTGTGCAATAATATATGCTGGCGCAGCTTTCGCACCAAAGATAAAAGTTACTGCATTTGTTGGAATTTTACCATTCTTAATTTCTAAATATCTATGAATAATATAAAGCGCATTCATTTGTTGACGTTTATATTCATGAAGTCTTTTTATTTGAATATCAAAAATTGAAGTAACATCTAGTTCCTCTTTTTCATGTTCTAAAATATAATCTGCCAATTCTTGTTTTTTCATTTTTTTGATATTGGATATTTCATTCAAAAATTCTTTATCATCCGCAAATTTTAATAATTTTTCTAACTCCATTGCATCTTTTTTAAATCCATCTCCAATTTTGCTAGAAATTAATTTTGATAATTCTTTATTACAATCTAATAACCATCTTCTAAATGTAATTCCATTTGTTTTATTATTAAATTTTTCTGGGTAAATTTCATAAAAATGGTGTAATTCTGTATCTTTTAATATTTCTGTATGAATTGCAGCAACACCATTAACCGAAAATCCATAATGAATATCAATATGTGCCATATGCACTCTTTCGTCTTTATCGATAATTTGTAAATTATCTGCATGATATACTTCACGTACTCTTCGATCAAGTTCTTTGATATAAGGAATCAATTGTGGTACTACTTTTTCCAAATATCTTAATGGCCATTTTTCTAATGCTTCCGCTAATATCGTATGATTTGTATATGCACATGTTTTTGACACAACATCAATTGCTTCATCCATTGTAAAGTTTTTCTCTTCCACTAAAATACGAAGAAGTTCTGGAATTACCATAGTTGGATGTGTATCATTGATTTGAATTACTGCATATTGATTCATCTTTTTTAAATCTACATTTTTCTCTTCTAATTCTTTTATTATAAGTTGTGCACCATTACTTACCATAAAATATTGTTGATAAATTCGAAGTAAATGACCATTTTCATCCGAATCATCTGGATACAAGAATAATGTCAGATTTTTTTCAATTGCTGTTTTATCAAATGTAATTCCATCTTCTACTATGTTTTCATCAATTGATTCAATATCAAATAAATGAAGTTTGTTTACTCCATTGTTGTATCCAATCACATCAATATCATATAATTTTGACTTTACTTTTTGATTTCCAAAAGATACCTCAAAAGAAATATCTGTTTCATTTAACCAACTATCTTTTTCAATCCAATCATTTTTTGTTGTTTGTTGTAATAAATTTTCAAATTCTTGTTTGAATAAACCAAAATGATAATTCAAACCAATTCCATCTCCATTTAGACCAAGTGTTGCTATCGAATCTAAGAAGCAAGCTGCAAGACGACCTAATCCACCATTCCCAAGCGATGGTTCTGGCTCAACCTCTTCAATTTGTGAAAGCTCTTTTCCGAATGGTTTTAATATTGCTTCTATTTCCTCATATATTCCAAGATTGATTAAATTGTTCGATAATAATTTACCTATTAAAAATTCAGCGGAAATATAGTATACTTTTTTCTCACCTTTTTTACTCTCTTTATTTGCTGCAAGCTCTTTTGTAAGGCGAAGTAGTAAAATATAAAGTTCTTTATCGCTACATACTTCTAATTCTTTTTGAAATAACTCTTTTGCTGCTTTTACTAAATATTCTTTTACATTTGTTGTCACAATTCATTCTCCTTTTCTTTTTTGGTTTATATTATTTTATTATTTCTAAATACTCCAATTTTACTAAAGTATGCGGAAGTATCACTTTTCTTCCACGTGCTCCTATCATTAACTGTTGTAACTCTATTATTGCATTTCTTGAAACATTCGAAAAATCTTGTTTCACCGTATTCATTTGTTGCCCAACATATCCCATTAATGTGATTCCATCAAACCCACAAACTGGTCTGAAAATATCTAGTTCAATTAATGATTTCATAGCTCCAATCGCCATAAGATCCGATGCGCAGATGATAATATCATATTCTTTTCCAACTTCAAATGTGATTGTTCTTGCCCGCAATTCACTGAATTCACCTTGCCTTATTTCTAGCAATAGATTTAATTCTTGCGAAAGTTCTATCATCCCCTTCGTTCGCTCTCTTGTCACATATCCATTTGTTTTTCCTTCTATATAAAGAATTTTATGTCCCGAATTCTCTAATATAGTCTTTTTTGCAACATCTTTTTGTGCTTTTTTATGATCAATTCCAATACAAGAGGTGGAATCATTTACAAAAGGAGCATCAATTACAACTACTTTAAATACTTCTTTTTGGATTAGACTTTTTAAAATTTCATCCTCTGTGGAAAGTCCATACACTACTAATCCACCAATATGTTGTGAATAAAAATATGTCGTCAATTCAACTAAATTCATATCCTTTATTGTTTCATAAAAAATAGTCACAACATCCATGCGATTTTTTGTACATTCTGTTAACGCACCATATAAGTATTGCATTGCAATCTCATCAATTGCTTGTGTTTGTGTCGTAATCTTCATAAGTATTGCAACTCTGCTTGCTTGCTTACTCGATAAGGATGCTGCAACAATATTAGGTGTATAGTTTAATTCTTCAATAGCAGCTAATACTTTTTCTTTTGTTTTTTTACTTACATTTGGATAACCATTTATTACTTTTGATACCGTTGAAATTGCTACATCTGCTTTTTTTGCTACATCTTTTATTGATACCACGAATTCACTCCTCACTATTTCGGAAAACGTTTTCTTTTTTAGTATATCATGTTTCTATCATTTGTAAAGAATATTTCTTATTGTTAACTGTATATTTTTTATAGTTGACAATCTACGATTAATTTTATATACTAAAAAAAAATTAAAGAGTAAAGGAGTATCTTATGAATTACAAAACATTAAAACTAAATGATTTATGTATGATTGGAATGTTTAGCGCAGTTATTGTTATTATGGCACAGCTTGCAATTCCCATGCCTTCCGGAGTTCCAATGACTATGCAAACTTTTGCTATTACATTAGCAGCTATTGTTTTAGGTGCTAAACGTGCTGCACTTGCAACAAGTGTCTATCTCCTAATTGGTGCAATTGGACTTCCTGTCTTTGCAAATTTTACAGGTGGACTTTCTTCGCTTGTTGGTCCAACTGGCGGTTTTTTAATTTCCTTTCCTATTATGGCCTTTGTAATAGGTCTTGGAAATTATAAAAAAAATAAAGCACTATTCCTATTTTATTTAATAATAGGAACAGTACTTAATTATTTTATTGGATGTATTATGTTTTCGTATTTAATGGAACAATCACTTACGTATGCGTTTACGGTTTGTGTTTTACCATTTATTCCAACTACAATTATTAAAATGATACTTGCAACTTTAGTGGGCTTACCAATCCGTACTCAACTCAACAGATTCAATCTTACTACTTTTTGATTTGTTTTCTAACTTAAATTGATACATTTTTTGATCTGCTTCTTTCATGGCACTGGTAACAGTGCTGTGATTTGATTCGGATACTTCCGATACACCATAAGAAAAATTCTTTGGATAATACGTTTTATTTTGTGCTCTTGTAAAATTCGTGCGCGCTTCTTCTAACGCTTCTTTTAACTCTTCTTCTGTCATCAAAGTAGAAATCACCAAAAACTCATCGCCACCTATACGACAGTTTAAATAGATATTATTAATCTCTTCTAAACACTTTGCCACGGAAACAATATATTGATCTCCACATTCATGTCCATATTCATCATTACAATATTTCAAATAGTCAATATCAATAAATGCAACTGCAAATGAAATATTATTCTTTGCTAATCGTTCCATTTCTTGTAATGCATATCTCCTATTATATAATCCTGTCAATGAATCTTGATAAGAAATCTTTTTTATTTTTAATAGCTCTTTTTTAATTTCTGTAATATCTCTAATAATACAAACAATCGCTTTTGTACCATTCCAAGGACTTTTATAAGAAGTAACTTCAAAATACCGTTGTTCTTTTTTTCCATTGTCATTTAAATCAAATTCCCATACACCTTCTGCTTCATTTCTAAGCAATTTACTTCTAAATTGATTCAAAAATATATCTTCTGCACCAGATTGTTTTTCAAAAAAGGAATGAGCGCTTTCATTTTCATACGAAAGTGTGTCACGTGAAAGATCAAACACAACAATAGAATCTTTTGAATTTTCCAAAAGAAACAAAAAAGATTCATGTGCATTTTGGAGATCTATATTGTTATTTTCTAAGAGCTCCATATGTTTATTTAATTCATCTTCTCGCGCTTTTAATTGTTCAATCATCGAATTAAAAGCTTCAGAGAAACCACCCATAAAATCTACGCTTTGTCCATAATCACCTTTTGCCACTTGTTGTGTCTGCCAAGTCATATGTCGAAGAGAAGATTGAATTGCTAAAAGCGGAGCCACCAAAGTGTTCTCTGGAGTAGATGCTTTTATTGTTAAATCCCCTTTCGATAAAGCAGTTGCAATTGTACGTTGTTCTTGCAAATATTCGCCAATTAATAAAAGCCCCTGCCCTAACAACTGCGCCTCTTCATCTATTTCTTCTATATTTATCGTTGCTTTATTCGGTGCATATAACAAATTTTTTAAATACAAGAAAAAAGCATCTATTGTATTTTGTTTTAATCTTATATCTTCCATATTCACTTCCTTAAATAATATCACATTTGAACCTACATACTCGGTCTCCACTTGCCCAACAATCTATTTCTCTTACTTCATAATTCTTTCCTGTATAAGCTTCTAAAATTCCAGATAAAAAACCTTCATCATATGTACAAACTACTTCATCTGTAGGTGGTAATCCACTGCAGTCTAGATCTTCTGCAATTGTTAAAATAATTGCATTATTTGAATCAATTTCTTCAATTCTCATAATTCCAATTTTTAATTCTTTTAATGTTTCTTGCAACTTTGCTACAAATAAATCAAATTCTACATCAAGTGGCAATACGTTTTTCGCAAATTCCATTCCCGCTAAATGTCCTGCCTTGTGAAAAATTTCATTTGCCTTTTCTTCTCCACATTCTTTATATAAGATATCATTTACACAATATTGTAACAAACGATATACCAAAACAGGCATCTCTTCTCCTAAAGAATTTCGTCCCTCTGCTATATCTCCTAATTTTTCCCATGAAAATTCATTATGAGATTCTTTCATAAAAATATTGGCCATACTTATAATTCTCCTTATCTAAAGTTGATTATACTTTTTAAAGTATATCATATTTTGTAATAATGTTATAGTTTTAATACTTAAGACAATAGATATACAAAATAGGTTGCATAAGCAGTTAACATAACGCATCCACCTATTCTTGTCAATTTTTGATTTTTGATTACACAAACAAGTAAAAGAACTGCTGCTAAAATAGTAACAACACTATCAACATAAAACCCTGCTGAATACTGTACTGGTGTTATTAAGCTTGTAACACCTACTACAAATAATATATTAAATATATTACTTCCGACTATATTTCCAATTGCAATATCTGCTTTTCCTTTTATTCCTGCCATAACAGATGTAATTAATTCTGGCAATGAAGTTCCAAATGCAACAATTGTTAAGCCAATCAATCTCTCACTCCATCCAAACATTTTAGCAATCATTGTCGCAGCATCAACCGTTACATCACTTCCTATAATGATAAACAATGCACCTGCAATAATATACAAGGATAATTTTAATGGTGTATCACTTTCTGTACAATCCTCAATTTCTTCTACTTGATGCTCTCCTTTTTTTACACTTCTAAACAAATATCCTAAAAATAAGAAAAACGCAAAGAACAATATCACTCCGTCAACTACATCAATTACTCCATCCATTAAACCTAATAATGGCAACAAGATAGAAATTCCTATTACAAATGGTATTTCTATTTTTAAGGTATTTTTCTGTAATGTGAGTGGAATGATTATCGATGTAATACCAAGAATTAATAAAACATTCATTATATTACTACCCAATACATTACCAATTGTAATTTCAGCACTTCCCTTTAGTGCTGCTGATATACTGATTGCAGCTTCTGGAGCACTTGTTCCCATTGCAACAATCGTCAAACCAATAATAATTTGTGGAATGCCTAATCTTTCTGCAATTTTAGAAGCACCTTCTACAAACCAATCTGCCCCTTTTATCAACATAACAAATCCTAGTACTAAAAAAATTACTTGTAATATCAATTCCATTTTTCACCCTCTATTCTATCATCAATATAAGAAAGCACTCTATCATTTTTTCTTATATTTTTCATTTTATTTTCTAGCTTGAATTGATACATTTTTCGATCTGCCTCTTTCATAGCACTTGCAACTGAAGCATAACAATCCTTTGATACTTCTGATACACCGTATGAAAATCCTTTTGGGTGATTAAATCCTTTTTGAGGTTTTTGGAATTCTTCTAATGTCAATTTTAATGCTTGTTCTAACTCATCTTTTCGCATAGATGCGGATACTACTAAAAATTCATCTCCTCCCATGCGACTAGCTAAATGTATATTTGAAATTTTTTTCAAATGTTTTGCAACGGAGATAATATATTGATCTCCACATTCATGACCATATTCATCATTACAATATTTCAAAAAATCAATATCTATAAATGCAATGGAAAATACAACTTTTAGTTTTGCTAATTTTTCCATTTCCTGTATTGCATATCTTCTATTATACAATCCTGTTAATTGATCTTGATATGAAATTTTTTTAATATCAAGAAATTCTCTTTTTTGTTCCGTTATATCTCGAATGATGCAAACAACGGCTTTTTCATCATCCCAAGGGCTTTTATAAGAATGAACAATAAAATAGTGCTGTTTCTTTTCATCTTCATGATCTGTCTCAATCTCCCAAGCTCCTTCAACATCATTTGTTAGGATTTTATAATTAAATTGATGATAAAACTTTGCTTCTACATCTGGTTTATTTTCAAATAGTAATGATGCACTTTCATTTCTGTACAATGTTCTTTTGCTAGCCATACTCAATACAACAATAGAATCCGTTGAATTCTCAAGTATAAATAAAAACGATTTATGCGTTTGTTGAAGTTCAACATTATTTTTTTCTAAAAGTTCCATACTTTTATTGATTGCATCTTCTCTTTCTTGTAATTGCTCAATCATAGAATTAAATGCTTTTGAAAATTCACCCATATATTCCACTTTTTGCCAATAATTTCCTTTTGCAACTTGTTGCGTTTGCCACGTCATATGACGTAGCGAAGCTTGAATCGTCAAAAGCGGAGTAACTAAAGTATTATCTGTAGAAAATGGTTTTATTGTTAAATCACCCTTTGACAGTGCCATTGCAATGCTACGCTGTTCCTTCAAATACTCGCCCAGAAGCAATAGTCCTTGCCCTAACATTTGTTCTTCTTCTTCTAATTCTTCTAAATTTATTTTAGCTTTATTCGGTGCATATAATAAATTTTTCAAAAATAAGAATAAGATATCTACTGTAGTTTTTTTCAATTTACCATCTCCCCTTATGTATTGCTAGAAACCACCTTACAACTATAGCGACAAACTCGATCTCCAGTTGCCCAACAATCAAGTTCTCTCACTTCATATATATTTCCTGTATATACTTCAAAAATTCCTGCAAAAAATCCCTCGTCATACACACAGATCAACTCATCACTTACTGGTAATCCACTACAATCTAAATCCTCAGCAATGGTTAATACAACAGCATTGTCTTTATCAATTTCTTCAATACGTAAAAGTCCTATTCTTAAATCCTTTAATTGTTTTTGTAATTCCGTTACAAACATATCAAATTCTAAATCAAGCGGAAGCATGTTCTCTGCAAATTCTTTTCCTGCTAAATATCCAGCTTTGCGAAAAAGTTCATCTGCCTTTTCTTTACCATATTCTCTAAATAAAACATCATTAATAGAGTATTGTAACAAACGATATACTAAAACTGGCATATCATCTCCTAATGTTCCCCGCCCTGCTGCTATATCTCCTAATTTATTCCATGAAAATTCATTATGTGATTCATTCAAAAAAATATTTCCCATCTAAATAACCATCCTTCTTCCAAATAATACGAATAATGATATTTCCATATCAATAATCAATTAATATTCTACCACTCTAATTTTTATACATATATTTCGATTGTAACACATTTTATAATAATTTCAAGAAGTTTTATTATTTTATACCATATAAAATTCACGTAAAATCATTGCTTAAACATCGATAAAATGGTAAGATATATAAAGGTGTTTTACAAAAGTATTTGCGTAATATAATAAAAGGCGGTTTATATAATGAAAATAGATAATACAATTGGTATTAAAAAAAACAATAGAAATAAGTTCTTTAATTACGTGTATCATTCCAAAAATCAACTTTCAAAACAAGATATTGCAAATAATATCAATATGAGCATCCCAACAGTAACTCAGTACTTAAATGAATTTTTAGATGAAAATTTAATGGAATTTGATGGAAAAATTGATTCTACCGGTGGTCGTAGAGCAAATCGAATTTCTATTAGAAAAGATGCTAAAATTGCAATCGGTGCCTCTTTTAGCGCAAATCATATTCGCCTTATCGCTATTAATTTTATGGCGGAACAAATTGCTTTTAAAAAAATTAGATTAAAACATTCTACAAACTCTGATTTATCGGACATTCTAGCAGCTGAAATTGAAGTTTTTATAAAAGAAAATAAAATCGATTCAAGTAAAATATTAGGCGTTGGTATAACTGTTCCAGGAATTATTGATATTGTAAAGGAAGAAGTTGTTAAAATACCGACCTTTCAATATAATGTAATTTCAATTAATTCTTACAAAGATAAAATAAACTATAAGGTTTATTTAGAAAATGATGCAAATGCTGCAGCTTTTGCTGAGTATTGGGCAAACAAAAATCGCCAAAACTTTGTGTATTTGATTGTTGAAGAAGGTGTTGGTGGATCGCTAATACTTGATGGGAAATTATTTGTTGGAAATAATAATAAGTCTTGTGAATTTGGTCATATGAAAATTAATTATAATGGCAAGCTATGTGAATGTGGTCAACAAGGATGTTTTGAAGCAGAATGTTCAACAAAAGTATTAAGTTCTGATTTGGGAATCACTTTAGAAGATTTTTTTCAAAAAATCAAAGAAAAAGATATTGAATCATTAGTTTTATGGGATAAATATCTTGATTTTCTTTCTGTAGGAATTGCAAATTTACAAATGATTTATGATTTAGATATTATTATTGGTGGTCATATCGTTCCATATCTTGATGAATATTTTGAAACATTAAATGCAAAAATTTCTCGTCAAAATACATTTTATAATTCAGCGGAAGCGGTACAGTTAAGTTTTCATAAACATAATTCAGCCTGTACTGGTGCAGCACTCCATTTTATTTCAGAATATATTGAAACAATTTAATCTACATTTATTCTTATAAGTTCCATTAAAAAAACTGCCCTAAGGCAGTTTTTTTAATGGAACTTATAAGAGATATGATATGTTTTCTTTTCATTTGCGTTTAATACAACACGCTCAAACGTCTTGATATTTGGAGCATTTGGATAAAACTGAGGTTCTAATGCAAGCGAATTTCTTTTTTGATGAAATGAATTATTCTTTCCTTTTTTTTCTTCTAAAAAATTCCCACTATAAAATTGCATTCCTGGCAAATCCGATAAAACACGTAATGTAATTCCTGTTTTTACGCTTTTTAAAACTGCCATTTCTCCTAATGTACCATTTTCTTTGTCAATGATGTAGTTATGATCATATCCACCTGCAAACTGTAACAATTCGTCTTCGTTGTCAATATCTTTTAAAATCAATTTTTCTTTTGAAAAATCAAAAGAAGTATTTAAAATTGGAACGATTTCTCCATTTGGAATACTTTCTGCATCTGCATATGTTATTTCCTTACTATGAATGATTAATGTATGGTTGCTTAAATCTGTACCATATCCATCTAAATTAAAATAACAATGTTGTGTTGGTGCAAAAATAGTATCGCAATCACTAACTCCTGAAAAACTCATAAGAAGTGTGCCTTCTTCTGTGAATTCATATGTAATAACAAAGGTAAGATTTGCACAAAATCCGCCATCTTCTTCTTTTTGATTATGAGTACAAATTAATCTATTATCCACTACCTCTACATCAAACATTTGAAAGGCATAATTTGCACTTCCACTATGAAGTGAATTCTTTCCATCATTTTGTTCTAGTTGATACGTTTTTCCATTTAAAGAATAACTTCCATTCTTAATGCGATTTGCATACGGTCCAATTACAGCACCTAGACTAAATCCATCCTTTTTATATTCTTCAAACGTATCATAACCTGGGCAGATATCAACAAGAGTTCCATCTTTGTCTTTAATACAAATATCAACAATTCTTGCACCATAGGGAATAATCTTCACATATTCCCCATGGCTATTGCTTAAAATATAACAATCACATTCTTTATCAAATAACTCTTTTTTTATCATATGTTACACTCCAGAAAATGGATTTTCTTTTTTGTAAGGTAATGATTTTGGTTGGTTGTATCCAATATCAGTTACTCCTAAATACTTAAATACTTCATACATTGCTTTTCCGTGGTGTCCGAATGCAACTGCACCATGGTGTGGATATTTTCCCTCAATTAATACATGACGGTAGAAACGATCCATTTCTGAAATCCCAAAGATTCCAATTGTTCCAAATGATTTAGTTGGTACATCTAATACTTCACCTTGTGCAATATATGCTCTAAGTGTTGTATCTGCTGCACTTTGTAATCTAAAGAAAGTAATATCGCCTGCCATTAAATCACCTTCCATTGTACCACGTGTGATATCTGGTTCTGCTAAATCTGGCTCAAGTTGACGTTTCATAATTAATTGATATCCCATATGTGGATTTTTCAAGATAGATGGACAAGCATTTCCACAGTGGAATCCCATAAATGTTTCATTTAATCTATAGTTTGTTACATCTTTAATGCTTTCTTCATACATACTTTTTGGAACAGAGTTATTAATATCAAGTAATGCAACTGGATGTTCTGAAATACAGATTCCAATGTATTCTGATAATGCTCCATAAATATCAACTTCACAACTTACTGGAATACCTTTTGCTGTTAATCTACCATTAACATAACATGGAACAAATCCAAATTCTGTTTGGAATGCTGGCCAACATTTATTCGCAAACGCTGCATATTTTCTATTTCCTAAATTATCTTTCATAAAATCTTCTAATGTAAGTTCATATTGAGCAAGTCTTTCTAATACTCCACTAAATGGTGTTGTACTATTGTCTGCTTCTTTTTTCATTTCTTCTACTTTAGCAGGAATTCTAGGATCATCTTTATGTGCATTGAATGCAACTAATAAATCTAATTCAGAATGTTCTTCAATTGCAACTCCAATATCATACAATGCTTTAATTGGTGCATTACATGCAAGGAAATCATTTGGGCGTGGTCCAAAAGCAAATATTTTTAATCCTTTTAATCCAACAAGTGCTCTTGCAACTGGCATAAATTCACGAATTTGTTTTGCAACATCTTCTGCTGTTCCACATGGGAAATCTGGAATATATGCTGTTTTACCTCTAAGGCCTAAATTATAGCTAGCATTTAACATACCGCAATATGCATCTCCTCTACCATCGTAAAGATCGCCATCACCTTCTGCTGCAGCAGTATACATAATTGGTCCTTCAAAATATTCAGCAATTAAAGTTTCTGCTGTTTCTGGTCCAAAGTTTCCTAAAAATACACATAGTGCATTTACACCATTTGCTTTTACTTCTTCTACTGCTTTTAATGCATCTTCTTCTGTTTCAACACAGATTTGACATTCATAAATATCACTTCCAAATTCTTTTACTACTGCTTTTCTTCTTCTTTCTGATAAATCAATTGGAAAACATCCTCTCGATACAGAAATAATCCCCATTTTAATTTGTGGAATGTTGTTCATTGTAATACCTACCTTTCATAATCACTTTTTATTTTTTTGTTATATTGAATGCATTATTAAATTGAAATATTTTTGCCTTTTAATCCTATATAAGCTCCACTGTTTGCTTCACTACTGTCTGGATGTGCAAGCAACCATTTATTTTTTGCCCATAATGATTTATCTTCATTGTCTAAAACTTCTATGTCTGGTTTTTGTGTATTTGTTCCTTTTGGCAATCCAACTAATACTTGGAATCCCTCATCTTCTACATGGCATGGCGCATAATGAAGAGTTGTAGCAAATACTTCTACTAGCGTATTCCCTGGACAATGAAATGCCATAACATGTTTTGTATCAAGCATTCCATCTTCCATGTCCTCTAAAGTGGCAACAAGTAGTACAAAATCATTCACCCCTAAATTTAATTCACTGTCTCTGTGATACTCTAGACAATTTAGCATTGTATTATGTCCATTGCACCACCCCAATTGACAAGGCATTCCACCAAAAAAGTTTGCTTCAATTTGTTTTGCTACTGGTAATTCTTCTAAGTATTTTTCGCTTGGCACATACTCTACTCCGTCTGGAATTGGAGTATGTTCTTTTAATGCGTTAATAATAGATTTTGTATCATATCCTTCTATTACTTTACCATATTTTTTAAATTCTTTATCAAATACTGAGTATACTTTCATGCTTACTCCCTTCTCAAAGTAAAATTCTATAAATTTGCAAGTTTATGAAATTGCTCTTTTAATGCTGGATAGCACTCTTTGTAAATTTCAAAGAATTGATGATATTTTGTAGTATTTTCTTGTTGTGGTTTTTCTGCCTCATTGTATCGGATTACTTTTTTACATCCATCTTCTACTGATTCGTAGATATTTGCACCAACTCCTGCTAATATTGCAGCTCCAAGCGCTGGACCCTCTTTATTTGTAACAGTATTTACAGGACAATCATATACGTCTGCTAACATTTGTCTCCACATTTTCGAACTACCACCACCACCGCAAGCAGTCATGTCATCTGGTAATACTCCCATGTCACTTAAAATATCTAGATTATGTTTTTGGCTATATACTACGCCCTCTAATACAGCACGAATTAAATTTGCTTTTGTATGAATTGCAGACAGTCCGATAAATGCACCTCTAGCATTATGGTCTAGAATTGGACTTCTCTCTCCCATCAAATAAGGTAGGAAAAGTAATCGATCTGCTCCAATTGGAACTTCTTCTGCCATTTTTGTCATAAGACTATATACATCTTCTTCTTTTTCTTTTGCTATTTCAATAACATCATTACAAAAATTTTCTTTTAACCATTTTAACGATAACCCTGCTGCCAAAGAACAACTCATTACTGTATATCCACCTGGTACTGCTGCTGCAAATGTATGTACTCGTCCTGCTAAATCTATGGTTACTTCATCACTATGTGCAAATACTACACCGGATGTTCCAAGAGTTGTAAATGCATTTCCTTTTGATACAACGCCTGTCCCAACTGCTGCCGCTGCATTATCTCCTGCACCACCTACTACAACTGTATCACATGTAAGTCCTGTTAAATTAGCTGCCTCTTTTGAAACCGTTGCAACTACATCAACACTTTCATAGATTTTTGGAAATAACGACTCGTCTAACTCAAGCTTTTCTAAGATTTCTTTTGACCAATCTCTTGTGTGGATATCCATCAAATTCATACCAGAAGCATCTGACACATCCGCTCCATATACACCTGTAAGCATATATCTTACATAATCTTTTGGCAAAAGAACTTTATGAGCCTTTTCATATATCTCTGGTTCATTTTCACGAACCCATAAAATTTTTCCAGCGGTAAAACCAGTAAGTGCAGGATTCGCTGTAATTTCAATCAATCGTTCCTTACCAATTGTATTTGTAATTTCCTCACATTGTTTTGCCGTTCTTCCATCACACCAAATGATACTTTTTCTTAAAACATTTCCCTCTTTGTCTACTAAAACAAGTCCATGCATTTGTCCTGAAATACCAATTCCCTTAATATCGCTTGGTGAAACTTTACTTTCTTCAATAACCCCTTTTATTGTAGTAACTGTTGCATTCCACCAATCCATTGGGTCTTGTTCCGCCCAGCCATTTTGTTCTTGATGAATTGGATATTCTACTGTCTTACTTGAAATTGCAATACCTGCTTCATCAAATAATACTGTTTTTGTACCTGATGTTCCCAAATCAATTCCTAAAAGATACCTCATATAAACCCTCCATGTTTTATAATAAGTTGTATAAAACAACTTTTTAAAACTATTTTTCATAAGTATATGATTTTCTTTCTATTTTGTCAATATTTTTCAAAATATTTTCTTTGTTTTTTTGTAGTTACAGAAAAGTATTTTATGTAAGTTTTGTGAGAAAAAAATTCAAAAAAAGATCTTCCATTTTTTCTAGAAGACCTTCTTTTTTAATTGTATTATTGCTTTTTCTTTTCTTTTAAATATGCCATTATACTCTGTAAAATAATGAAAAATGCCAACAATGCAGCAATTGTAATTTTAGTCCACCACGAAGATAATGTTCCTTGAAAATTAATTAAAGTTTCTATTGTCCCCTTAATCAAAACACCAAATAAACTTCCAAATACATTTCCAACTCCACCTGTTAATAAGGTACCTCCTATGACAGAAGATGCAATTGCTTCCATTTCAAATCCTTTTGCTTGTTCAACAAAACCAGAACAAGTATTAAGACAAAATAAAAACCCTCCAAATGCAGCCAAAAATCCATTTAAAATATATACTTTCAATTTTGTTTTTTTCACATTTAATCCCATTAATAATGCTGATTGTTCGTTTCCGCCAATCGCATAAATAGAACGACCAAATTTTGTAAATTTCAATAAGAAGAACAAAATAACTAAAACTAAAAGTGCAATCAATACACTTGGATAGATATATGGCTCTATCACTACACCTTTTTTATTTACATATCCACCAAATGGTAAATATATTTTCGCTTGTGCCCATGAAATAAAAGTTGCATTTTTCACACTAATCATATCAGTACTAATAATTGATGTCATACCTCTTGCAAAAAACATTCCTGCTAGGGTTATTATAAACGGTTGAATCTTTAAATAAGCGATTAATATTCCTTGAACAAATCCAAATATAAGACCAACTATCAACACAATAATTAATGCTGGTATAGCATCTACACCTTTATTTTCCATTAACCATGCCAATAACATACAAGTCATTGCTACAACAGAACCAACAGAAATATCAATTCCTCCAGTAATCAAAACCATTGTCATACTAGCTGCTACAACAATAAGGCCTGCATTGGAAATAAATAAATTTAAAAACACTTGAAATTTATTAAATCCTTTCTGTCCAAATAATATAATACCTGCAACATACATTGCAATAAAAAGAATAATCGTAATCGCTAATAAAAACTTATTTGATTCTATCTCTTTTAGTCTTTTCACTATGCCACCTCCTTTTTTGCTTGAAAAAATTTGCTGGTAATAGTTTTTCTAATTTTACTTAATTCAGGTGATTGCAACGATACGATAATAATTACAACAATTGCCTTATAAACTGGAATCTGATCTGCCGAAACACTCATTGCATATAATGTTGTTGTTAAAGCTTGAATCGTATATGCCCCAATTACACTTCCTAATAGGGAAAATTTTCCACCACTTAAACTATTTCCACCTAAAGCGACAGCTAAAATCGCATCTAATTCCATATTAAGTCCTGCATTATTTGCATCTATTGAGTAAACTCTAGACGTAATAATTAGTCCAGAAATTGCAGCCATAAATCCACAAAACACATACGTTAAAAATTTAATTCTTGTTGCATTTAATCCTACTAATCTTGCCGCTTTACTATTAATCCCAACTGTTTCAATATAAAGCCCAATCACTGTTTTCTTTAATACAAACATGGTAATTAATACAACAATTATTGCAACAAATATTGGTGTAGGGACTGCAACAGAAGGTATAAATCCACCTAATTGCTTAAAGTGATCTACGCGAAGATAAATCATTTGTCCGTCTGTTAACAATTGAGCAATTCCTCTACCTGCAGTAAATAAAATTAAAGTTGCAACCATCGGTTGAATTTTTAGTTTTGCAACAAGAAACCCATTCCATGCACCACATATTAATCCAACTACCAATGCTGCACATACTCCTAAAATATATGGTGCCTGATACATACTTGCAGATTGTTCACCGCCTGATAGGACATAACAACATGCTGCACCTGCTAATGCACTTACTGCACCAACTGAGATATCCGTTCCACCAGAAGCTGCTACAACAAGTGTCATTCCAACTGCAAAAATAACCAACTCACTCCCTCTATTGATAACGTCTATAATATATCCATACAATACTCCATTATTGATAGAAATACGAAAAAAATCAGGTGTTTTTATTACATTAATTAAAAGAACGAGTAATAGACATAAGATTGGTAGAAAAAGTCGATACCCCGTTATTTTTTTTGTAAGTACTTGTATCTTACTCATTTGTTCCACCTCCTGCAATTGCTTTCATGATGTCCATTTGATTTAATTCGTCTTCTTGTAATTCGCCAACCTTTTCTCGATCTCTTAAAACGATCATTCGATTACAAGTTCGTATCATTTCTTCTATTTCAGACGAAATAAACATTACACTAGTCCCTTCTTCCGAAAGCTTTAATACTAATTTTTGAATTTCAGTTTTCGTACCTATATCTATTCCTCTAGTAGGTTCGTCTAAAATTAAAAAATCTGGATTTGTCAAAAGCCATCTACCTAATATAACTTTTTGCTGATTTCCTCCACTTAATTGTTTAATCGGAGTTTCTCGACTTGCAGTCTTAATTTGTAATGCCTCAATATATTGATCCGCAAATTTTTCTTGATCTTTTCTACTAATCAACTTTAAAAATCCTTTTTTAGCTTGTAAGGCAATTATTATATTTTCACGAACCGACAAATCTGCAATAATTCCTTCTTCTTTTCGATTTTCAGGTAAATATCCCATCCCTGCCTTCATTGCATCAAAAGGAGTATTCATTACTAACTTTTTATTATGTACCAACAATTCTCCATTATCAGGTTTATCTGCACCATAGAGTGCTCTTGCCATTTCTGATCTTCCTGAACCAAGCAATCCAGTTAGCCCAATTACTTCTCCTTTATTGATTTTCAAATCAAAAGGCTTAATTGTTCCAGAATGAGAAAGATTTTTTGCTTCTAATAATTGTTCATTTGACTTTGTTTCTTCTTTTTCACGTTTTATTTTTGCCAAATCATCAAAATCTTTTCCCATCATTTTTGCTACCAAATCAAGTCTAGGTAACTTTTCCACTTCATATTCTCCAACTAACTCCCCATTTCGAAGCACAGTTATTTTATCGCACACCTCATATACTTGTTCTAGAAAATGAGTAACGAAAATAATTCCAACACCATTTTCCTTTAGTTTTCTCATTAATTGAAACAATTTATCAACTTCACTGTCATCAAGCGAAGAAGTAGGTTCATCCAAAATCAATACTTTAGCTGACATATCTACTGCTCTTGCAATTGCAATCATTTGTTGTATTGCAATCGAATAATTATCTATCGCTTTTGTTACATCAATATTAATATTTAAATCTTTCAACAATTTTTCTGATTTTATCTGCATTGTTTTCCAATCAATCACACCCATTTTTTTCGGTTCTCTGCCGATGAATAAATTTTCTGCAACAGATAAATTTGGGCACAGATTTACTTCTTGATACACAGTACTGATACCATATGACTGTGCCATTTGTGGTGATTTATTAATAATATTATGATCTATTCCTTTCATCATAATACTACCTGTTTCAAATTCCTCTACTCCTGTTAACACCTTGATTAATGTAGATTTACCAGCTCCATTCTCCCCCATTAAAGCATGTATTTCTCCAACTTTTAATTTAAAATCTACATTATTTAATGCCTTTACTCCTGGAAAGTTTTTACTAATATGCTTCATCTTCAAAATATAATTTTTTTCCATGGGCATTTTCCTTTCTTTTTTAAAAAAGGGTGATAATAGTATCACCCTTTTCCCGCTTTTCTTTTATTTTATTCCCTAGTAAGC
>JBOFWM010000024.1:0-19039 GCA_051653625.1 Lachnospiraceae bacterium | reverse complement strand
GCACGCCGCCAGCGTTCATCCTGAGCCAGGATCAAACTCTCATGTTAAATGGTTGTTTCATCTTGTTCAGAACAACGTTAGCTGTTCTTGTTCCTTTTATTTACTATAAAGGTTTTGTTCTTTTCGAATTTCTTTTTGTCGAGCTATTGCTCATTTTCTCATTAAGAATTTTCGAGTTTGCATTACTGTTTATTTGTCAAGGTTCTTTTGTTTTTCTTGTTGTCGTTTTCAGCGGCAACTTATTTATATTAACATAAGCGGTTTTGCTTGTCAACAACTTTTTTAAAAAACTTTTTTGTTTGTTTCTGTCGTTTTTCAGCGACAACTCACTTATAATATCATAAGTAGTTTTGCTTGTCAACAACTTTTTTTATTTTTTTAAATCTTTTTTGTTTCCCACCTGCTTGTTCGCGGGTGGATTTTTATAATATCACTTTTCTTTTCTTGCGTCAATACCTTTTTTTATTTTTTTCTAAAAAAAATACTATTATTCTACAATGCCATAAAATAAGGGCATTCACAAAATAATAGTATCTATTTTCTTCTATTTAATTGGCATCATATTATATATTGCAGATAAGATAGAACTACTTTCTATCTGATTTACAATATAATAGCTTACTTTTCCAAACGGCAAATGATAACTACACCAAAATAAAATCCACAATATAACTATTCCTACCATAATACCCATAACGCCACCAAGTAATTTATTTATAATATTCATTATTGGAAGCCTAGCAATGAATCCCATTGTTTTTAATAAAAAATTTAAAAACGCATATACTACTCCTAATAAAGAAATTATAATTATTGTATAAATTACACTTTGCATATCATGCTCTTTATAACTTTGATATATCACAATCATTAAAAAGATCACTACGATACATACTATTAAAGATACCATATTTCGTATTTGCGAAGAACCTCCACTCTTTATCCCTTGATAAAATAAATATACAAACATTATAATACTTAAAATCAACAAAATATTCAATTTTTATTTCCTCCTAATTTCACTTATCGAAATTCTATCATCTGTATGATTCCATTAGACACTGTAATGTAACGGTTTCCACTCGAATGAAGTAAAACCTCAATATTCGTACCTATACTTCCACTATACTTTAATGCTCCATCATATTTATATATCTCACATAAATTATCATTATAAATTACAATATCCTTTCCATTATAAAAGATATCTTTAATTTCATAATCAATATTTATTTTACTACATAAATTTCCATTACTTTTATAAGTTTCAAAAATATATTGATTTTCACCAGTCGTGTCTCTAAACAATACCCCAACATACTCATCACTATTATATATTCCCTCAATTTCTGCATCTAATAATTTTTCTGCAACACTAACAGGCTTTTGTGAACCATTAAAAAAACTCAGCCTATTATCACCAACCGCAACAATATTATTATTATTCAGAAATCTTATAATAGGAAATACTGTATTTTTATAATCAAAGCTACTAACTAAATTGTCAATACTATTTTCACCTACACCCGAAAAATTATAAAATGCTATGCTATTTCTCATTTCTCCTGTGTCTATATAAAAATAAGAAACTGCCATAATAGATGCATTATCCGAAAGAGCTACTGCCATCGGATATCCATTTTGTTGCATTCTACTTTCAGAACGTACCAACAATGTTCCTTCTGTATTATATAAATTCACTTGCATCACATCTAAATTTTCAACAACTACTGCTATAATTCCATTTTCAGCGATTGTCAAATCTCTGATTGGAAGATTTGTATCAATTTCTGCTACTGCACCATTCCCATTCATAATATATGCGACATGTCCATTATAATCTGCAATCACAATATAAGAATTACTTGTTCGTACAATTGGATTTTGCATTTCATAAGTAATATTCCATATTTGATTCCCTTTTCCGTCCGTACTGCTAATCCCATCTTTACTATATGAAATAATACTTCCAGCAAGACTAGTAAACTTTGTATCTAAGGACCACACTCTTTCACTTGATGACACTTCTGTGTATGTGGAATATGTTCTATTCTTTACAAAAATATATGCCAAAGAAAAAACAACAAGCACTATACAAAGTATAGCTATAAATCTTATTGTCACTGTTATCCGATGTTTACGTATTTTCGAAGATAACTTACTATCTTCTTCGTTATTATTAACTTTGCTTTTAAAGTTCTTTATAATTGCCATTATTTCCTCTCATTGTGCAAACCCTACAATTTCAAATATATTGTTAATAATAATACATTTTTCTTTATTTTGGAAGAAATATTTTTTGCTCTAATTCAATTTCATCTGGATTTAAAATATTATTTATTTCACAAATAGATTCTAATTTATCAATATTTCCATAATAACTATAACAAATAGATACGAGCGTGTCTCCTTGTTTTATAATATATTCCTTATAAGGCTCACTTTCTTGAATACTTTCTTGAATACTTTCACTTTCTATTTCTATTGATGATTCTTGTTCTATTTGTTCTTCTTGTTCTATTTGTTCTTCTGGTTCTTCTTGTTCTTCTTTAATTTCTTTAATTTCAATAGATGAAACTTGCTTTACTTTCGCTTCCTTATTGCTTACTTCTTGCCATATACTTACTAAATCAATCGTATACATAAATTCCTTAATTGCTTGTCCATTGTATAATTTAAAAAATCCAATGCACAATATTGCAATAACACATACTTTTTTACACTTTTTTCTAAAATTGTTTAATTTTTTTTCTTTTTGTTGTTCAAGAACATGTTTTTGCATAAAAGATTGTTCCATATATGTACTTATTCTTGTTGGAACCTCTTCTTTCTTCTCACGTTCTCCCAAAGTTTCAATCATATACTCTTGCATTTGTGGATTATTATCGTAAAAAACATAATATCCTTTCACTTCATTTTGCTCTCCAATACAAGAAACAAATCTACGTATTCCATTTTCCATAATTAAAAACCCTAGATACGAGAACTCCGTAAAGCTTTTTTCTTTTTCACGCTCTTGCGTTTCAATACAAGCACAATACGTGTAATACTTATTCTCTTCTATTCTTCCATACAAAAAAATTCTACATTTTTGTATTTCTTCCTGCTCTATCTTCTTTATATATGTATGCACATAATCTTCTAGATAAATCGCTGTTGAATCATCCACTTTTCCGATTGCAATTACTTTTTCTGTTATATTCATATACTATTCATCCTTTTTTCTTCAAACTTTTTTATATAGTATGAATATATCATATGAATTTTTGATTTTTTGTCAAAACATGTTTGTTTTCATAACTTTATTTCGACAATATTTTTAAAAAATAAAAGAATGTATATCTCTAATACTACATAGATATACATTCTAATCGTTTATAATTCTATTCTTCCTTCAAGCGCTCTTAGAAGCGTAACTTCATCAATATTTTCTAAATCTCCACCAACAGGAACACCGCTAGCGATTCTTGTTACCTTGACACCTGTCGGTTTTATTAATTTTCCAATATACATCGCTGTTGTTTCTCCTTCTAGAGAAGAATTTGTAGCAATAATAACTTCTTTTACATCACCTTCTAGTCGCTTAATCAATTCCTTTAACTTAATATCATTTGGACCAATTCCAATCATAGGTGAAATTGCACCATGCAAAACATGATAAATCCCTAAGTATTTACCCGTTTTTTCATAAGCCGATAAATCTCTTGTGTTTTCTACTACCATAATCTGATCATGTTGTCTTTTTTCATTCAAACAAATAGGACATATTTCTTTGTCCGTTAATGTATAACACTCTTTACAATATCTTACATTCTTTTTTGCTTCTACAATTGCTGTTGCCAATCTTTCCACTTTACTAGTAGGGAGATTAATCAAATGAAACGCAAGACGTGATGCTGACTTTTCTCCAATTCCTGGCAATCCACTCAATTCTGTTATTAACTTATTAATATGACCACTATATAATTCCATTAGAAAGGAAATCCTCCACCAAGACCACCTGTCATTTTACCCATTACCTCATTACTAGCTTCATCTGCATTACGAAGAGCCTCATTAGTTGCTGCCATAATAAGATCTTCAAGCATTTCGACATCATCAGGATCTACCACTTCTTTATCTAATTTCACTCTAACCACTTCTTTTTTCCCACTTACCACAACTTCAACTGCACCGCCTCCGGCTTTTGCAGAAAACTCTTTCGTTTCTAATTCTTTTTGACTTTCCTCCATTTGACGTTGCATTCTTTGCGCTTGTTTCATTAAATTATTCATATTACCAGGCATTCCTCCTGGAAATCCACCTTTTTTTGCCATTTCATTTTCCCTTTCTATTCTTCATATTCAATTTCATAACGTATAACACTACTGATATCAGGATGTTTTTCATATAATCCTTCATCACTTTTAATAAGCTCATAATTAATTTTAATAGATCTATTTATAAAAGAAGATATAACCTCTTGTATTTTTTCTTTATTTTTCTCATTTCCAAGAATTGCTTCTGATGCCAATCCATCTTTCACAATAAGTAATAATTGATTTTGATGTATCTGACTTACACCCGTTTCCTTCACATATTGCTTTAATGGCATAGAAAAAGATTCCACTATAGCCGCCCAATTTTTTACTACACTTGCAACTTCTTCTGAAACCGCCTCTTGCATAGTAGTTATTGCCGGTCTTTTTTCTTCATTTTTTGTACTAGAACCTACTTCATTCTTGTTTGAAACAATGACCCCTTCTTCTATTTTCTGCTCTAATTGTTTTATTCGCGCTAACAACGTATCTTTATGATCTTCCATTTCTGGTTTACATATTTTAATAAAAGCGACCTCAATCAAAATTCTTTTATTTGCGGAATATTTTATTTGAGATAACAACTCTGAAAAAATACGAATATAACGAATAATCTCTTCCATATCTAGAGTTTCACCTGCCCTTTTGAGCATTTCTAAATTTTCTCTCGACATATCAATTGCTTCCATCATATTATCAGAAGTTTTTAACAAAAGTAAATTTCGTAGATACTGTATAAATTCTAAAATAAATTGCGATAATTCACGCCCATTTATAATAAGCTCTTCTAATAATTTAATACATTCAAGTGGTTCTCTTTTCACAAGATGCTCTAGCATTTTTGCAAAAGTCACTGTATCAACTGCTCCTAGAATTTCTAATACCATTTCATATGTCAAGGTTTCACCTAGATGAAATGCAATGCATTGATCTAATAAACTCAATGCATCACGCATTGCCCCATCTGCTGATTTTGCAATATAATTCAATGCTTTTTCTTCTACTTCAATACCTTCTTTTTCAATTAACTCTCTTAACCGATCCGTAATTGTACTTACTGAAATTCTTTTGAAATCGTATCGTTGACATCTTGACAAAATAGTAACTGGTATTTTATGCACTTCTGTCGTTGCTAAAATAAATACCGCGTAAGAAGGTGGTTCTTCTAATGTTTTTAACAAAGCATTAAAAGCACCTGTAGAAAGCATATGAACCTCATCAATAATGTATACTTTGTATTTTCCTTGAGCCGGTGTAAATGATACCTCTTCTACTATTTCACGAATATTATCCACACCGTTATTACTCGCTGCATCAATTTCAAAGACGTTCAAACTTGCATTCGCTTTAATTGCTTTACAAGAGCTACAAACACCACAAGGATTGTCTTCTACTAAATTTTCACAATTTATTGTCTTTGCAAATAATTTTGCTATCGATGTTTTTCCTGTCCCTCTTGTACCACAAAATAAATAAGCATGTCCTATTCTATTTGCTTGAATTTGATTCTGTAACGTTGTTACTATATGATCTTGTCCTTTTACATCATTAAAATGTTCCGGACGAAACTTTCGATATAACGCTGTATATTCCATTTTATTTTAAAACCTTCTTTTCTAATCTCCGAAACATATACCTAAAAGTTTTGCTTCCTTTACGATAGCAGCATCAGGAGCAACTGTTTTTAATTTTCCTGCCACTTCTTCTAATGGCACTTTAACAACTTCCCTATTTTTATAACCAACCATATATCCATATTCTCCATTTAACACAAGCATTGCTGCATGTGCGCCTAATCTACTTGCAAATACACGATCATACGGACATGGTTCTCCACCTCTTTGTGTGTGACCTGGCACAGTAACACGAACTTCTTGTCCACTCAGTTCTTCAATTCGTGCAGCCACTTCATATGAAACACTAGGATAAGGGGATTTCTTTAACTTTTCTTTATATGCTTTCTTCGAAAGTGCAGCATCTTCTTTTGAAATGGCGCCTTCTGCTACAACAATAATTGTAAATTTACTGCCTCTTTTATTCCTTAATTCTATTGCTTCAACTACTTTATTTATGTCATATGGTATTTCTGGTATGATAATAATATCCGCACCACCTGCCATTCCAGCATTTAATGTTAAATATCCAACTTTATGCCCCATAACCTCAATAATAAATACACGTCCATGACTCGATGCTGTTGTATGGATACAATCTATCGCATTTGTTGCAATGTTAACAGCACTTTGGAACCCAAATGTCATATCTGTACCAAACAAATCATTATCAATTGTTTTTGGAAGCGTTATTACATTCAATCCTTCTTCTCGTAGTAAATTTGCTGTTTTATGCGTCCCATTTCCTCCAAGAATAATGATGCAATCTAATTTTAATTTTTTGTAATTCTCTTTCATGGCCTCTACTTTATTGAGCCCATTTTCATCTGGATCTTTAATTGTTTTAAAAGGAGTTCTACTACTTCCTAATATCGTTCCGCCTTTTGTTAATATACCGGAAAAATCTGCAGAAGATAATATTTTATACTTTCCATAAATTAAACCTCTATATCCATCTAAAAAACCGTACATCTCAATTTCTTCATTGCTGTTAAATAATGATTTGGCAACTCCCCTCATAGCTGCATTTAATGCCTGACAATCTCCACCACTTGTTAACATTCCTATACGTTTCATTTTAAGTACTCCCTTCTTGTATCTGTTTTACCGCTATTCTATAATTATATAATAGTTTTTCCATATTCACAAGAAATTAAAAATCCTATATTGGATGGAACTTACATAGCACCCACTAAGTCATTAGGCACCCTTACGGCACATGGAAGTTTCCTCTTATGGCTGCTGCATTCCTGCCCTGACCAGATTCGTGGATTTCCATTGCGTAAGACCCAATAACAGGAGTTACTATATAAGCTCCATCCAATATAGGATTTGCTTTTGTTGTTTCGTAAGTATACTGAAAAATTTACTATTTGTCAAGAATCACCTTTTTATTCTTTCTCATATCAGAAAAAAATTTTTTTATGATTTCACTGCATTTTTGTTCTAAAATCCCTCGTTCTATTTCTACTTGATGATTAAATTCTTTCATTTGCAGTATATTTAAAACACTTCCTGCACATCCTGCTTTTTCATTCATACATCCAATTACAACTCTTGGAATTCGTGCTTGTACAATAGCACCCGCACACATTTGACATGGCTCTAGTGTAATATACATTGTACAATCCTCTAGACGCCAATCCCCTATTTTTTTACTTGCTTTTCGAATGGCAATAAGCTCTGCATGTGCTAATGTATTCTTATCCGTATTCCGTCTATTATATCCTCTTGCTATAATATTATTTTCATAAACGATAACACATCCAATTGGCACCTCATTCAAAAACATTGCTTTCTTCGCTTGTTTTAACGCCTCATTCATATATTTCTCATGTATTTTTATTTCTTTTTCATCCATTTCATAATTCAACCTTTTTTAAGTAATACCCTTGATCTCCATCTTCCGCTTTTTCCTTACTAGAATCAAATGCCTCAAAGCCAAACATTTTTGCAGCCTGTTTTTCTCTATGATAGTAAACACCAGGTACTCCTAAATAATATTCTTCTTTCCCCTTTATTTCTAACTTCCCTAAAATAATATGCTTGTAATTATAATAACCATGAAGCAGGAAACTATTGTGTACTAAATCATGATATTGCTCTCGTAAAACAATAAAGTCCTTTAAATCAAGTAGAATAAAAGGAATTTTATCTTTAAAAGGATGAATATTCTCATAAGAATCTAGCAAGCAACTCCATTTATCACCTTTTATTTCACGTTCTACTAGCGGTTCTTTCTTTATTTCTTGAGCCTGCGTCTCATTTATCAGTGGTTCTTGAATGTTTATCTCTTCCACTTCATCCTCGACTTTTTCTTCTATTTCTTTTGTAGCCTCAACAATAAGATTCTTTATATGATTTTCTTCCTCTTTTTCCTCTTTTTCTGCCATACAATACATGGATTCTGAAAATCGAACCACTATTTTATCATCAAAGATATTCGAAATATCTCCTCTTGATCGAATGATCCCTTCTCCATTTTGTATTTCAATCGTATTGATTTTCTTGCCATTAGAATTTAAAATATCATAAACACCATTGATTACTTGCGAAATCCCTTTCAGCACAATTGTATTTTTTTCTTTCTGATTTCTAATTTCTTGCTTTATATACCCGCAATTTTTCCCTTTTTGTTCATTTTCGTATAAATAAAAATAAGAAATTCTTCTATAAAATGATTCCATAGTCACCCGTCCTTTCACACGAAACTTATCCTATAAAATCATTTTATTCATGAACATGTGATTCTATCACATTTAATTTTGTTCTTTTAAATATTTTAAGTAGCTTACAACCATCAATGCGATCTTAAACGTAAGCGCATCATCAAATTTTCTGATATCTAGACCAGTTGCTTTTTCTAATTTTTCTATTCTATAAACTAATGTATTTCTATGAATAAATAATTGTCTTGATGTTTCCGATACATTTAAATGATTTTCAAAAAATTTATTAACAGTAGTAAGTGTTTCTTCATCAATTTGATTTAACATGGTATCTCCAAAAATTTCTTTCATAAAGATATCGCACAAATTATATGGTAATTGATAAATCAAACGTCCAATTCCTAAATTTTCATATGCAGTAACATTTTGCTCCATATAAAAAATTTTACCGACATCCATTGCCATTTTTGCTTCTTTATATGATTTTGAAACTTCTTTTAAATCAGATACCGTCATTCCATAAGAAACTCTTACATTTAACATAGCTTCTGTATTCAACATATCAACAATCATTTTTGCAGTATTTTGGATTACTTCTTTTGTTAAGTTTTCCTCAAACGATTTAACAAGAATTACATTTTGTTCATCTACCATAACAATATGATCATCATTATGAGTTGAAAACAATCCACGTAACAACTCAACAACACCATTATCTCGATCAACTTTTGTTTCGATCAAATATACAACACGTTTTTTTAGAATATCAATTCTAAATTTTTGTGCGCGATTATAGATATCTACCAATAATAAATTGTCTAGAATTAAATTTTGGAAGAAATTATTCTTATCTAATCGTTCTTTGTATGCTAATAAAAGTTGTTGAATTTGACTAACTGCAATTTTTCCAATCATATAAGAACTTTCATTATTACCTGTTGCCACAAGAATATAAGTAAGTTCTGTTTCATTAAAAATCTTCAATAAATGCATTCCATTTACTATTTGGCTATCTGCTATAGAGTGACCAAAACTTTCTACTACATCTTTAGAAATAAATATATTATCTGAAGCCATTGCAATTACACTACCATCTAAATCATATACGGCTAATTCTACTTTTGTTATTTCTGTTAGTTCTTCTATACTAGTTTGTATTACTTGATTTGAAATCATAAATAAATACACCCCTTCTTTTTATATTTACTTTTATAATAAATCAACTCACATTTTTTTACAAGAAAAAAGAACTGAAAACTCTTCTTCCAAAGCAGTATGCTGTAATTAACTAGCATAAAAAAAGTTATTTCCAAATAATAATACACTGGAAATAACTTTTTAAAATTTAATTTGTAATTACTTGTTCTGTTTCTTTATCGAAGATATGAATTTTTTCAGCATCAAATGCAAATTTCACTTTATCTCCTGGTCTTGCAGTTGTTCTAGAATCAACTCTAGCTGTAAGTGGGAATTCTTCAATATCAAAGTATAAGTAAACTTCTGCTCCTAATAATTCATAAACTTTAATTGTTGTATCAAATACACATTTAGCTGTTTCAATGAATAATTCTGAATCATAAACATCTTCTGGACGAATACCAAATGTTACTGTTTTACCAGCATATCCACCATCAATTAATTTTTTTGCTTTTGCTGGTGGCAATGGAATTGTATATGCTCCAATTTTAAGTGAAGCTGCTTCACCAGATACTTCTACAAGACCATCCATAAAGTTCATTTGAGGTGATCCCATGAAACCTGCTACAAAAAGATTTTGTGGTTTTTCATATAAGTTTTGTGGTGAATCCACTTGTTGCACAATACCATCTTTCATAACTACGATTCTTGTTCCAAGTGTCATAGCTTCTGTTTGATCATGAGTAACATAGATGATGGTTGTTCCTAATCTTTGATGTAATTTTGCAATTTCAATACGCATTTGTACACGTAATTTTGCATCTAAGTTTGATAAAGGTTCATCCATAAGGAATACTTTTGGATTACGAACGATAGCACGACCCATAGCAACACGTTGTCTTTGTCCGCCCGATAATGCTTTTGGTTTACGATCTAAAAGTGCTGTTAAATCAAGAATTTTTGCAGCTTCTTTTACCATTTTATCAATTTCATCTTTTGGCATTTTTCTTAATTTAAGACCAAATGCCATATTATCATATACTGTCATATGTGGATATAATGCATAGTTTTGGAAAACCATTGCAATATCTCTATCTTTTGGTTCAACATCATTTACTAATCTATCACCAATTCTCAATTCTCCTGATGAAATATCTTCTAATCCTGCGATCATTCTAAGTGTAGTAGATTTACCACATCCTGAAGGTCCAACGAAAATAATAAATTCTTTGTCTGCGATTTCAAGGTTAAAATCTTTTACTGCTTCAAACCCATTTGCATATACTTTGCAAATATTTTTTAACGATAAACTTGCCATTTTAATTTCCTCCTAATAGTTGCTAACAACTGTCTTTTCTTGTTGTTCTTAGTATATAAAAGAATCCAATCTTATACCATACTACTATTATACAAAGTTTTTTTTAATATCTATACAAAGTATACAACCACTTATTTTCATAAATTGTAATAATCTACAAAGAATAATCTTTAAATTTTACAGAATCTTATTCTTCCGAAAAAATAGATAATTCCTTATATTCTCCTGTTTCTTCCTCTTCTTTTGGCTCATATTTTTTAAAAATACGAACCCAAATGTAACTTGCTATATAAGATGCAACAGATGCACCAAACAAAAACAAAAAAATCCAAGATGCAGTAGTTGTTAAAAGCAAAGCAACTGGAATTGCATAAATAATGATTAAAAGAAAAGTCCATTGAAGATTTAGTATACTCATAAAAAAGCTGTTTTTCACTGTATTCTTAATAGTATTTTCAAATCTTGAAAGTACTGGGAAAATATACATAAACGTTATTGCAATTAATATAAATACAGCAATTACAACAATTCCCAAAACACTAGGAATATTTAATCCGGAATAAGAGATAATCATATAGTCGAAATAAAATACAATTCCTATCACAACATAAACAAGCCATAGTATTGTAGATTGTTTAAAATTTTCTTTAAATGATTTAAAGAAATTTCGCAATATATATCCATCTTCTCCCTTTACAATTTTAATAGTAACATAATGTAACGATGTCACAGATGCGCCAATTGTAAAAATTGGAATACAACATATTAATGTAATAATATTAAGTAACAAAAGATCTGCCACACGCGACATAAAAACCATAATCGGACTTTCCAACCCAAATATTCTATCCATTTTCTTTTTCCTTCCACTTTTTAAAAAAAGTTTAAAATCATAGGAGTATATCGTATACCATCCATATTTTTTTCTGTTCCCGTATCTATAAAACCTATCTTGTGATAAAAATCAATTCCATATGGAGCCGCATTCACAGTAACATAATCAAGATTTTGTTTTTTCCTTAAATATTTTTTTAATTCAAGAATTAATTGTGTTCCTATTCCCATTCTATGATATTTCTGGTCCACAAATAGTAATGAAATATGATTCCTATTTCTCCAAGTAATCATGCCTACTATCTTTCCCTCAACGTAAGCTACTATCATTTGATATTTTCCTAAAAGAAATAATTTTTTAAGACTTTGATCAGAAATAAAATTTCGAAAATTATCAATTCCTTCTTTTCCATAATCTTTTGCTTCAAAAATCAAAAAAGTTTCCCACGCAAGATTCAGCGCTTTTTCCCAATCTTCTTTATCAGACATCCTTATTTTAATATTATCTGGTAACCACGGCATCCATTTATTACTCCTCTATTTTGAAAAAATATTTGAAATAAAGGAACTAACATAATCTACAACATTTGTAAAATATTTTGTAATAGAAGTTTTGACACTATCTTTTATAGCAGTTTCTACATTTTCAAAAATTTCTGTTCCATATTTTTCATATAAATCACTTGCTTGGTCTAATAACACTTCAGGATCTAAGCCAAGCTTTTTTATTTTTTCCATCAAGCTAAGAATCTGTGCTTTTTGATCTTCTGTAAGTGTTACATTGAATTTTTCTTCAGATTCTTCAATCAAATTTAAAATATCTTCTTCTGTTTCAACTTCACCTGATGCAATCTTACCTTTTAAAAAAGCAACAAGCTCTTCCATCTCCGTTCCATTTGATCCTTCATTCACTAATTCCCCAGTAGTAATAAGTTCATTTAATGCAGCATCAAACACATCATTCGAAACAGTTGTGTCAGACATATATTCATACGCTTTTATTGCTCCAATCAACGCTGCTGTACCCGAAATATTAGTAGGACCGACTACTACTACCTTTGTATCTTCTAATCCAGCGGTAAGAAGCGCATTACGATACATCCCAGTGGTACAATAATTGATATTTTTCGTTGTAACTAATACTCCATCCCCCGGGTTTCCTTTTGTCAAAAGCACACTTGATAACGATTTACTACCAATAACAGAAGAAGAAATATAACTCCCTAAATACTGATGTTCATCAGCATTTGTAACAGTAATCACCGTGTAATTCACCAATTCTTCTTCCGTTATATCCATAAGATTCAAAACAGTTTTTCGTTGTTCTTCCGATAAATCTGCTCCCAAAACAACAACCTTATCTCCTGGATTTGCAGCTTGACTTTTTATTTTAATTCCCCCTACAAGAATAACAAATATAATCAAACAAAAAATAAATTTCTTCATGCATTTCTCCCTTTTATTAGCAAATAACTGCTCCTGCTGGCATATCTTTTTCCGGAACTACTAGTGCAAGATTTCCTTGTGCATCTTCTGCACACAAAAGCATACCTTCTGATAAAACACCTGCTAATTTTGCTGGCTTTAAGTTTACAAGAACCATAACTTTTTTCCCAACCATTTCTTCCGCCGTATAATACTGCTTAATTCCAGAAACAATTTGTTTTATTTCATTCCCAACTTTTACCTGAGAACAAAGAAGCTTTTTCGATTTTTTTACTTCTTCACAAGCAATGATCTTTCCAACTTGAAATTGCATTCCCATAAAATCTTCATAAGAAATTTCTGGTTTATTTTCTACTTCTATTACTTCTTCCTCATCTTCTTTTGGTGCTTCTTGGTAACTTTCTTCTACTTGTTTTAACACTTCTTCTATATCAAGTCTTTGGAATAAGATTTCTGGTTTTTCTACTACTTTTGTACCCGATTCATATAAACCAAATGTCCCAAGTTGTTCAAATCCTCTTAAAGAAGTATTTAATTGTTCTGCAATTATTTTTGCAGTTCGTGGCATAAATGGCTCTAATAAATCTGCCCCTATCATGATACTTTCTACCAAATTATATAAAACAGTAGATAAACGATCTTTTTTTTCTTCCTCTTTTGCAAGAACCCAAGGCATCGTTTCATCAATATATTTATTACAACGCTTAAATAAAGAAAAAATTTCTGTCATTGCATCTGCAACTCTTAAATCTTCCATTTTCTTTTCTACTTTTTTTGGTGTTTCTAATACAAAGGTTTTTAGTTGCTCATCAATTTCTTCACTAACACCTTTATCACAAACAATTCCTTCAAAATATTTGTTGCTCATAGAAATAGTACGATTCACAAGATTTCCAAGAGTGTTTGCAAGATCTGAGTTCATTCTCTCTACCATAAGTTCCCAAGTAATAACACCATCATTGTCAAAAGGCATTTCATGTAATACAAAATATCGTACTGCATCCACACCAAAGAATTTCACAAGATCATCTGCATACAATACATTTCCTTTTGATTTGCTCATCTTTCCATCTCCTTGCAATAACCAAGGATGACCAAATACTTGTTTTGGTAATGGTTGTTCTAATGCCATTAAAAAGATTGGCCAATAAATCGTATGGAATCGTATAATATCTTTTCCAATCAAATGTAAGTCAGCTGGCCACATCTTCTTATATAATTCACCATGTGCACCATCTGTATCATAACCTAATCCTGTTATGTAGTTTGTAAGCGCATCTAACCAAACATAAACAACATGTTTTTCATCAAAATCTACAGGTATTCCCCATTTGAATGAAGTTCTTGAAACACATAGATCTTGTAACCCTGGCAATAAAAAATTGTTCATCATTTCATTTTTTCTAGATACCGGTTGGATAAATTCTGGGTGTGAATTGATGTGTTCAATTAAACGATCTGCATATTTGCTCATTTTGAAAAAATAAGCTTCCTCTTTTGCAGGTTTTACTTCTCTTTCGCAATCCGGACATTTTCCATCCTTTAATTGCGATTCTGTCCAAAACGATTCACAAGGAGTACAATATAATCCTTCATAAGAACTTTTATAAATATCGCCTTGTTCATATAGCTTTTTAAAGATTTTTTGTACTTGATTCTTATGTTTTTCATCAGAAGTTCTTACAAAATTATCGTAAGAAGTATCCATTAAATCCCACAAATCTTTAATTGTTTTTGCAACTTGATCAACAAACTGTTGTGAAGAAATACCTTCTTCTGCTGCTTTCATTTCTATTTTTTGTCCATGCTCATCTGTTCCTGTTTGAAAAAATACATCATATCCTTCTTTTCTTTTATAGCGAGCAATACTATCTGCTAATACAATTTCATAGCTATTTCCTATATGTGGTTTCCCTGATGTATATGCAATTGCTGTTGTTATATAATATGGTTTCTTTGTCATATCTATTACTCCTCATTTTTATAATAAATTATACTATACTACAATTCCTTTCATTTTTCCAATAAAAACTTCTGTTTTTCCCTTGATATTATCGCCAAAAATAGCCGAACCTGCCACAATAACATTGGCACCTGCCTCAATAACGCTTGTCACATTTTCTATCGTAATTCCGCCATCTACCTCAATATCTACATTATAATTTTTTTCTATAATACGCTCTCTTATCTCACGAATGCGATTCATTGACGCTTCTATAAACTTTTGTCCTCCAAATCCTGGCTCAACACACATAATCAATACCATATCAATCCGATTTAAATAAGGAATGATTTCTTTTGTATTTGTACCTGGTTTTATTGAAATTCCTACTTTTTTTCCACATTCTCTAATTTTATTAATTGTTTTATCCACATCGCTACAAGCTTCTAAATGGATAGTGATACTGTCTGCACCAATTCTAGCAAATTCTTCTATATAACGAATTGGTTCTTCTATCATTAAATGAACATCAAACACTAAATTTGATGCTTTTCTTATTGTTTCAATTACAGGCATTCCAAACGAAATGGCAGGAACAAATTTTCCATCCATTACATCAAGATGAAGATACTGCGCACCACCTTCTTCTATTTGTTCTAATTGCTCCTTTAAATTTGTAAAATCTGCTGCCAAAAGTGATGGGGATAAAATATTATTTCGTCTCATAATTTTCCTCTTTCTTTGATTTCAAATTGCATTCGCAATTATATAGTAATCTAAAATGTATAGATTGTGCAAGTAAAACATACAGTATAAAAACAGATTTTAAGGATTGAAATGAAAAAAAAATATTGGCTTTTTATTACACCCTTTTTTATACTCTTACTTATCGTATGCTTTATTCTATTTTCCAAAAAAGATACCTTTCTTTTTGAAAGTATTTGTGATGATTTTCTCTTTTATACACTTTCTGATAATGAACTAAATTTACATTTCTCCTTATCAGAAAAAGATTCTTTTACTATTGAAAATACATCTTCACTTTTTCCAACTTACTCCATAGATGAATGTAATTCTTATCAAAATATATTACATGCTACACTTGATGCTTTATCCAGCGTAAATCCCTCAAAATTAAGTCAGGAAAATAACAATCTTTATCATATTTTCACGAATTATACTTCCTTACAACTAGACTCTTTAACTTATTATTATTTTAATGATCCTTTAAATCCTTCTAATGGTATGCATTTACAGCTTCCAACATTAATGGCTGAATATCAATTTTCAGAAGAATCTGACATTCTTACTTACTTTACATTATTAGAGCATACCTCTAATTATTTTTTAGAGTTAATTGATTTTATAGTGGAAAAAAATCAACACAGTATTTATGTATCAAAAGAATCACTTAAAAAAGTAATTTTACAGTGTCTTTCACTATTTCCCAAAAATCTTGTATCTTCAAATACACACTTTTTACAAGAAACCTTTGTAAATCGTATTGACACTTTATTAGAAGAGACAACCATAACGCAAGAAAAAAGAAACTTTTATATAGAAGAAAATACACGACTTTTAAGTGAACATGTAATACCAGCGTACGAATTACTGGCTCAAAAACTATCTTTGCTCTATAATGATGCAATAGAACAACAAGGTTTATCTTCCTATCCAAACGGTAAAGAATATTATGAATGGCTTATTTCCTATTATACTGGTTCTTCAAAATCTATTGATGAACTTTATGTATTGTTAAATCAAAAAATTTCTACAATACTAGATACATTAAATGATAATTTCACTACTTTTTCAACTTTAGACACCTCTTCTTTGGATTTAGATGGTTTACTTCCTTTTGCTGAGTATAATGATGCATTACTCCATTTAAAAGATTCTATTGCATCTTCTTTTCCAAATGCCCCAGATTTACATTTTACAATAAAAGAAGTGTCACCCTCCCTTTCAAATTATACGAGTCCTGCCTATTACTTAACGCCTCCTATCGATTCCTATAAAGATAACGTTATTTATATTAATCCAAGTATTGCCTCTATGAACCTTGAATTATACACAACATTAGCCCACGAAGGATATCCTGGTCATTTATATCAGACTGTATATATTTATGATTATACACAAAAACATAATCTTCACCCTCTTAGAAACATACTTTACTTTGGTGGTTATATTGAAGGCTGGGGTATTTATAGTGAATTTGCAGCTTATAATTATGCATCAAGTCTATTTTCTAAAGATTCGTTGATTTATGATTCTTATTATAATTTACTACGCATAGAAAAAGAGTTATGGCTAGCCATTTTTTCTTATCTTGATATTAGTGTGCACTATTTTGGATGCAATTTATCTGATATAACTCAATATTTAAATCAATTTGGTATTACAAATGAAAATGGTATTTTAGAAATTTATCAATACATTCTTGAAGATCCTGGGAATTATCTAAAATACTATGTTGGGTATTTAGAAATTTGCGAATTAAAAGAAAAAGCACAAACCCTTTGGGCTCATGCTTACAGTGATTATTCTTTTCATAAATTTCTTTTAAATACTGGTGCATCTGATTTCGAAAATCTAAATCGAATCTTAGAACAATATCCAGTTCCTTAAACTTTATATGATTGAAAGAAGTTGGAAAGATTTTGTAACGATCTATTTAATACATGTTTTTCCTCTTCTGTTAATCCAACAGACATTTGCTCTATCAAGTTTTTATGAAATGCTTGATGATGCGTATATGCTTTCTTTCCTTCACTCGTTAATGAAATCAACACAACACGTCGATCTTCTTCGCTTCGAACTCGATTTACCATCCCTTTTTTCACAAGACTGTTAATAGCAATCGTAAGTGTTCCTGTTGTAACCGCCAATGCCTTTGCAACCGAAGTCATATTCTTTGGATTCCCAATTCCTATTGCTTCTATTACATGCATCTCACTTACTGTAATATTATTATATTCTTCCTTTTTCATAGCTTGTTCTTCTATGGTGTTAATATTTCGAAATAAATTTATTAATAAGTCATTCATTGTTGCATTTATATCCATCTTGGTAACCATGCCTTTCACAGTAAGGTTTCATCTAATATTTCTTCTAAATACCCTCTATCCCATAATACAATGTTTAATTTCTGAGCCACTTCTACTGCAGGTTTTGTAAAATATTGATTTGTCATTACAATTCCAACCATAAGCCCATAATAATCGCGACCTGCGTATATTTCTTGTATTGCCTTTATTCCAATAGGCGATGTGTAACATTTACATTGAAATCCATAGGATATCCCATCTTTTTCTGCTGTAATATCTACCCCATAATCTCCACTTGCCTTTGTAACAAGCACATCAATAAACCCACTTTTTTTAAGTAGATTTGCACAATAATGCTCAAATTCGAGTCCATCCATTTCATCCATCTCTCGATGTAGATAGCCTTTTTTTATTTCTTTTAACTTCTGTATTAATCTAACAATTACAATCATTATTATTAAAAAAATAAAAAAGCAAAATGCAATACTTAAAATTAGTTTGATGTTCATATTTTTTACCTTACAAATAGTTTGTATATCAATATATTTTATTATACAAAATTTTTCATTTTTTTTAAAGTCCTTTTTTATTCATGTTTGTGTCAAGTAATCGTTGGCACTTTTCCAATTATTTTTCTAACATGATAATTTTATATTTTATTGATTACCAAATAAGCCCTATTCATGGACTTTTCTTTTAATATCCAAACGCTCTTTTAAACGCTTTTCTTGA
>JBOFWM010000023.1:0-31322 GCA_051653625.1 Lachnospiraceae bacterium | reverse complement strand
CTTTATAACTTATGTAAAGATGTTATCTTTTTTGCAACGCCGCCTGTACAAGGAGTATTTCAAGAATATGTAGCACATGAAGCAGAATTATGTTTCAAGTTACCAGATAATGTTTCGACTTTAGAGGGGGCATTGATTGAACCGTTGGCAGTTGGAATGCATGCTGCTAAACAAGGAAATGCACATCTTGGACAAACGGCAGTTGTTACAGGTGCAGGTTGTATAGGTCTTGTTACAGTATTAGCATTAAAAGCTATGGGAGTTACAACGGTAATTGTTGTAGATGTTGTAGAAGAACGATTAAAAAAAGCACTTACTTTAGGTGCAGATGTTGTAATTAATGGTGCAAAAGAGGATACAATTCAGAGAATTATGGAAATTACAAATCAAAGAGGCCATGATTTAGGAATTGAGACTGCTGGTGTACAAATAACTGCAGCACAACTTATTAAGTCAGCAAGAAAAGGAGCTACAGTAGTATTTGTTGGGTATAGTGCAACAGGTGAAATGACGTTACCAATAGGAACAGCATTGGATAAAGAATTAACATTTAAAACAGTATTTAGATACAGAAATATTTACCCAACAGCAATAGAGGCTGTCTCATCTGGAAAAATTGATGTAAAAAACATAGTTACTAATTATTTCGAACTTGATGACATCCAAAATGCATTACAATCTTGTGTATCTAATAAGAATGAAATTGTAAAAGGCGTAATTAAGGTCAAATAAAAATCAAATGATTTCCCTATTGTAACTATCAAAAAAAAACGATATAATTGTATAAAACATTGAAAGGAAGGCGATTACAATGAAAGTACATAATATTAAAGATATTGAAAAGTTTTTTAAAGTTATTGATAGTTGTGTTGGAAAAGTAGAGTTGGTTACAGGAGAAGGAGATCGATTAAATTTAAAATCGAAATTATCTCAATATGTTTCAATGGCAAATATATTTTCGGATGGAACGATTGCGGAATTAGAAATTGTTGCATATGAAGCGGAAGACATCACAAAATTAATGAATTTCATGATGGGTAATTAAGGAAGAGTACATGTTAAATCTAGCATTTTTGGATTTAACATGTACTTTTTTACTTAAAATATTCATAGAAATTTAAAACTTTTTTATTGAAAAAAAATGTAAACATGATATAATTAAAATGAAGCTTTGTTAAAAAAATATCAATCAAGAACTTGAACATGTGATTAGCAGAAATGGAGGGTTATTTAGTATGGCAAGATTTACATTACCTCGTGATATTTATCACGGAAAAGGTGCTCTAGAAGCATTAAAATCTTTTACAGGGAAAAAAGCTGTGATATGTGTTGGTGGAGGATCAATGAAACGCTTTGGATTTTTAGATAAAGCAGAAGCTTATCTAAAAGAAGCAGGAATGGAAGTGTCTATAATTGATGGGATTGAACCAGACCCATCGGTTGAAACGGTAATGAAAGGTGCACAAGCAATGCTTGAATTTGAACCAGATTGGATCATTGCAATGGGCGGAGGATCTCCAATTGATGCAGCGAAAGCGATGTGGATTAAATATGAGTATCCAGAATCAACATTTGAAGATATGTGTAAAATTTTTGGGCTTCCAAGACTTAGAAAAAAAGCACATTTCTGTGCAATTTCTTCCACATCTGGAACAGCAACGGAAGTAACTGCATTTTCAATTATTACAGATTATGAAAAAGGAATTAAATATCCAATTGCAGATTTTGAAATTACACCAGATGTTGCGATTGTTGATCCTGATTTGGCTGAAACAATGCCACAAAAATTAGTAGCACATACAGGAATGGATGCAATTACACATGCAGTAGAAGCATATGTTTCTACAGCAAATAGTGATTACACGGATCCGCTTGCATTACATGCAATTAAAATGATTCAAAGTGATTTAGTAGATTCTTATAATGGCGATATGGCAAAAAGAGAAAGCATGCATAATGCACAATGTTTGGCTGGAATGGCATTTTCAAATGCACTTTTAGGAATTGTTCATTCAATGGCACATAAAACAGGAGCAGCATTTGCAGATTATGATGCACATATTATTCATGGAGCGGCAAATGCAATGTACTTACCAAAAGTGATTGAATTTAATGCAAAAAATCAAACAGCCAAAGAACGATATGGACACATTGTTGATTATATGGGACTTGGTGGTACAACATTAGATGAAAAAGTTGAATTATTAATTACTTATTTAAGAGATATGAATGATAAACTTAATATTCCACAATGTATCAAACAGTATGGATTAGATAGTTATCCTACAGAGCAAGGATTTGTTCCAGAAGAAGTATTTTTAGAAAGACTTCCAGAAATAGCAAAAAATGCAATTGGCGATGCTTGTACAGGTTCTAATCCTAGACAACCAAGTCAAGAAGAAATGGAAAAACTATTAAAATGTTGTTATTATGACACACGCGTAGATTTTTAAAATAATAAGAATATAGAAGTATAAATTGGTTGATACTCTACAAGGAATTCGCTGTAGAGTATCAATTTTTTTATGGATTCATCTAGAATATATCAAACGATTGTTATGTTGACAATCTAATTAAATAGCAAAATATCACAAAAATGAAATGCAGAATTTAGATATATCTAACGAAATGTATGTCAACCGATTGACATAATAAATTGGCAGTGATATTCTTGGATTACAACAAAAGAGAAAGTTGTATAAATGTTATGGAGTTTAAGCGAATTGTAATACAAAGTCGCAAAGTTTTGAAAACAAGGAGGATAATGAATGAAAGCGAAAAAAGTAATGGCATTATGTCTAGCATCAGTGTTAACGCTAGGAACGCTAATTGGATGTGGAAACACAAGTGCTGAGAGTAACTCAAGTACAAGTACACAAACAGAAAACACACAAGAGGGAGAAGGTACTTCGACAGGATTAGAAGGAGTACAAATTTCATTTTTGAACTCTAAAGGAGAAATTCAAACTGCATTAGAAGATATGGCAGATAAATTCAAAGAAGAAACAGGAATTAGTGTAGAAATAATTGCATGTGGGTCAGGAGAATCACCATATACAAGAATAACAAGTGCTTACAATTCGGGAACAGCACCTACAATGGCAATGTTAGATACAACAGATATTCTTGCATTAGCAAGTGAATATGCACTTGATTTATCAGACGAAGCATGGGTTGCAGAAGGAAAAGAACAAATTACGACTATCGATGGTTCCGTGTATAGCTTCCCATTCTGTGTAGAAGGTAGAGGATTAATTTACAATAAAGCAGCAATTGAGAAAGCATTAGGAACAGAATTTGATCCAAATTCTATTAACTCATATGATTCTTTATCAGAATTATTATCAAATTTAAGAGCAGCAGGTATGGAAAATCCAGTTGTACTTTCTAAAGAAGATTGGTCACTAGGTGCACATCAATTAGGTTTTATCTATGACACATATGATGGAACTACAGCAGGAAGTAAAGAAATTATTAGTGCATTAACTGATGGAAGTGTAAATGCAGCTGAATATGAAAGATTTAATCAATTTGTAGATACATTAGATTTATTAATGGAATATAACATCAATGGAAAAGATCCATTAGGAGCGTTATATGAACAAGATCCAATTTATCTTGTAGATGGAGATGCAGCAATTTGGGCGAACGGATGTTGGGCTTGGCCAAATCTTGAAGAATCAGGAGCTGATAAAACAGATGAATATGGTTTCCTTCCATTTGTATTAGGAAATGATACATCTGATTTTGCAAACAATGGAATTCAAGCATCGGCATCAAAACAAGTAATGATTGATAAAGTACAAGCTACAGAACAAGAACAAAATGCAGCAAAAGAATTCTTAAACTGGATTGTATTTACAGAAAGCGGTCAAAAAATGTTAGTAGAAAATGCAGCGCTTATTCCAGCATTTTCAAATAATTCTTTTGATCCACTTGATCCTTTAGGAATGGATATTAAAGAAAAAATGTCAGAAGGAAAAACATTTTCATCTTCATTCATTGCACCAGGAGATCATTGGAGTGTAATGGGAGCAGCGTTACAAAAATATATTGCAAAACAAAGCTCAAGCAAAGAATTAGCAGAATCATTAAACAGCTATTGGGCATCACAAGCACAATAAATGTGCAAGATCTGATGTAGCATAGATCTAGTATGTGCGGGGTAAAGCCAAAAGGAAAGGAAATTTAAAACATGGGAACTATGGGAAGAAATAATAAAGAAAAATTAAAAAACTTATGTATTTTTGCACTTCCGGGAGTGATGATTTTTTTTGCAGTTGTAATCATTCCTTTTATATATGGGTTTTACCTCACACTTACAGATTGGGATGGCGTAAGACAAGTGAAAAATATGGTTGGAATCAGTAATTACTTAGCAGTATTTCAAGATACAGCTTTTTGGCAATCCATGTTTTTAACATTAAAGTACGTATTTTTTTCAGTTGTCTTAGTCAATGCTGTTTCGTTTTTTCTTGCATATGCATTAACAAATGGAATGAAAGGACAAAACTTCTTTCGAACAGGGTTTTTTACACCTAATTTAATAGGTGGAGTTGTACTAGGTTTTATTTGGCAATTTATTTTCTCGAGAGTGCTTGTAAATGTAGGAGCTTCAACAGGATGGGGGATTTTTTCTACCTCATGGCTTTCGGATCCAAATAAAGCATTTTGGTCATTAGTAATTGTAACAGTATGGCAATTATCAGGATATATGATGATTATTTATGTTGCTGGTTTTACTAGTTTATCTACAGATGTATTAGAAGCAGCAAGCATTGATGGTGCAACAGGATCGCAAAAAATGAAAAGTGTAATTTTACCATTAATGGTACCATCTTTTGTTATTTGTATTTTCTTAACATTGTCAAGAGCGTTTATGGTATATGATGTAAATATAACACTGACTGGTGGAGAACCATATGGAACAACAAGACTCGTAGCAATGCATGTGTATGAAAAAGCGTTTACGTCTAGAAATTATGGAGTTGGACAAGCAGAAGCGTTGGTATTATTTATATTTGTAGCTTGTATCAGTGGAGCACAAATTTATTTAGGAAAGAAAAAGGAGGTGGAAGCATAATGAAGCAGAGAAATACAGTTGGCGGAACAAAGAAAAAGATAACAACTATTGCTGGATTTGTAGCTATGATTCTTGTGTTTGTTGCATACATGGTTCCATTTATCCTTATATTATTAAATTCATTTAAGCAAAAAAGAGATATTATTAAAAGTCCATTTTCATTTATCACAGATAAAGGATATACAATAGAAAACTTTATTACTGCTTTTGAAAAGATGGAGTTTATGAAAGCATTTGGAAATTCACTTTTTATAACAGGATTAAGTACCTTATTTGTAATAATCCTCTCATCAATGGTGGCGTATTATTTTACAAGAGCAAAAAATAAATTTTCGGGTATTTTCTTTTCGTTAATGGCAGCATCTATGATTATACCGTTTCAGGCAATTATGATTCCACTTATTTCAATTTATGGAGCGCAACTTGGATTATTAAATAATAGATTAACACTTGTGTTTTTTCACGTAGGATTTGCAATGAGTATGTCTGTATTTATTTATCAAGGATTTATAAAAAGTAATATTCCAATGTCATTAGAAGAGGCAGCATATTTAGATGGATGTAGCAAAACACAAACATTTTTTAAAATAGTATTTCCACTTCTTAAACCTACAACATCGACATTAGTAATATTAAATGTTTTAGCGTTTTGGAATGACTACTTATTACCTTCTTTAGTATTAGGAAGAAAACAGTTATACACATTGCCATTATCAACGTATACATTTTATGGAACATACTCTGCAGATTATGGTGTGATTATGGCAGCGTTAGTTCTTACTGTATCACCAATTTTAATATTATATTTATTCTTGCAAAAACAAATTATTAGTGGTGTAGTAGCTGGAGCAGTAAAATCATAAGGAGAGAGAAAAATGAGAAAATTAGAAAACAAATGTATGTTAATTACATACTCAGATTCATTAGGAAATAATTTGAAAGATTTAGATTTTGTATTAGACAAATATTTTAAGGATGCGATTGCAGGTGTACATGTGTTGCCATTTTTCCCATCATCTGGAGATCGTGGATTTGCACCTGTAGATTATCATAAGGTAGAAGAAGCATTTGGTGATTGGAGTGATATTGAAAAATTATCATCAAAATATTATTTAATGTTTGATTATATGATTAATCATATTTCTGCACAAAGTGAGTATTATAAAGACTTCTTAGAAAAAAAAGATGAATCACAATACAAAGATTTGTTTATTAGATATAAAGATTTCTGGGAAAATGGAGAGCCAACAGAAGCAGAAGTAGATGTAATTTATAAAAGAAAACCACGAGCTCCATATGTAGATGCGCAATTTGCAGATGGAACAAGTGAAAAAGTATGGTGTACTTTTGATGAAGAACAAATTGATATCAATTGTAAAAGCGATGTTGCAAAAGAATTTATTAAAGATAACTTGACAACACTTTGTAAGCATGGTGCTGCTTTAATACGTTTAGATGCATTTGCATATGCTACAAAAAAAGCAGGAACAAGTTGCTTTTTTATAGAGCCAGATGTATGGGATTTTCTATATGAATGTGAAGAAATTATCAAACAACATGGTGTTGTGTTACTTCCAGAAATTCATGAACATTATACAATGCAACAACGAATTGAAGAGAAAGACTTTTATGTATATGATTTTGCACTTCCAATGTTATTAATTAATGCCTTATATTATGGAAATACAACTTATTTAAATCATTGGTTAGAAATCTGTCCAAGAAAGCAATTTACAACGTTAGATACACATGATGGAATTGGAGTAGTGGATGTAAAAGATTTGCTTCCAGATGAAGAAATTGAACGTACAAAAGAAGATATTTTTAAATTCGGTGCAAATGTGAAGAAAATTTATAACACAGCAGCATACAACAATTTAGATATCTATCAAGTGAATTGTTCGTACTATTCAGCGTTAGGAGATGAAGATGCAGCTTATCTTCTTGCAAGAGCGACACAATTTTTTGCACCAGGAATTCCACAAGTATACTATGTTGGATTATTAGCAGGGAAAAATGACTTACAATTATTAGAAGAAACAAAAGTAGGAAGAAATATTAATAGACATTATTATTCATTAGAAGAAATTGAAACAGAAGTAGAAAGACCAGTTGTTAAATCACTTCTAAAATTAATGGAATTCCGTAATACACATCCAGCATTTGATGGTTCATTTGAATTAGTAAAATCGGGTGAAAATGAGCTTCATATTGTAAGAGAAAATGGAGAACATAAAGCAAGTTTACGTGCAAATTTCAAAGATAAGACATTTGTAATTGAATACACAAATGAAGGAAGTGTAGAACAATTAAGTATATAATTATATATTGGGAAAGAAAGGAAGAAAGAAAAAGATGAGAAGAGAAGTATTAATCGGGAAATCTTGTTTATTGATTCCAATTTCCATCGGAAAAGAGGAGAGGAAACTTTCCTTTTTTTTGATGGATACAATGGAAAAAATAGCGGAATTTATGGTACCTATCGATATAGAACAAGGGGAAGAAGATATAAAATTTGATTATTTTGCACCATTTGTGGTGGAAGAATATATAGGGAAAACTATAGTAATAGAGGCAGAAGAAGCAAGTGCTATGTTTTTGGAATCCATAATTGAAGGGGAAAAAAGAGAGGCGAAAGAACATCAATCAAAATTACATTTTCATGCCAAAGAAGGATGGATCAATGATCCGAATGGTTTAGTATACCACAATGGATTGTATCATCTTTATTTTCAATATAATCCGTTTAATGTTAGTTGGAATAATATGAGTTGGGGACATGCCATTAGTAAGGATCTTTTAACTTGGACACAAGTGGAAGATGTAATGTATCCAGATCAAGAGGGGATGATGTTTTCTGGATGTGGATTGGTTAATGAAAAAGGATTATTAGGGCTACCAAAAGATGCGCTTTTATTTTTTTATTCAGCAGCAGGAGATGCAACAGATTGGAGTAAAGGAAAAGAATTTACACAACGTATTGCTTATAGCTTAGATGGTGGAGCTACATTTATCAAAACGAATAGAGGGATGTTGCCTACAATAAAAAAAGAGAATAGAGATCCTAAGATTTTTTATCATGAATCGTCACAAGCATATATTATGAGTTTATGGTTAGAAAAGAATGATTTTGCAATCCTTCGTTCTACGGATTTAGAAACATGGGAACAAACGCAAGTGATTACCTTAGACGAAGCGTGGGAATGTCCAGATTTACTTAAATTTATAGTAGATGAAAAAGATGAAAAATGGATCTTTTGGAGTGCGGATGGCTTTTATTTTGTAGGAGAATTTGATGGATATCAGTTTAGAACTGACGGGATAAGAAAACATGCATATATAAATAAGATTCCTTATGCTGCACAAACGTATTCTGGAATAAAAGATCAAGTAATCTCTGTATCTTGGCTTCGAACTAAAAATGAAAATCAAATTTATACAGGTTGTATGGCAATTCCGCAAGTATTAGGACTTATAAAAACAAAAGAAGGGTATGTGCTAACACAAAAAAGAATAGAGATTATAGAAGAAAAGAAAGTACTTTTATTGCAAAAAAAATATTGCTTAGAATATAAAAATGAAACAAAAGAGCCAATAGAAATAAGTGTAAAACGATCTTTGGAATCTGAAAAAGTAGAACTAAATATTGGTGGAAATAATGTATCATATAATGCAAATACGGGTGAATTTAGGGTAAACGAAGAATATTACCAATTAGAAAAACACATCCTTGATTTTTCTTTCATAATTCATGAAACCCTATTTGAAGTTAGTGGAAATAATGATATAATATACGGAGCTTTTGAAGTAGCACATAATTCGCATATTTATAATGTGAACGGAGAAGAAAGCGATGAGTTTTATCTGTATGAAATAAACATAGAATCTTGAGGGGAAAGATATGATTACATTGAAAGATGTTGCAAAAGAAGCAGGTTTAACTGTTAGTACGGTATCACGCATCTTGAATAATAGAGGATACATAAGTGAAAAATCAAGAGACAAAGTTTATGCTGCGATGAAGTCCTTAAATTATCAACCAAATGAAGTCGCAAGATCTTTGTCAAAAAAGACAACAAATACAATTGGTGTCATTGTTCCTCATATTAGGCATCCATATTTTTCGGAATTAATTAGTAATATTGAATATTATGCACATAAGAAACAATATAAAATCTTATTGTTCAATTCAAGAGGTGAAAGTGAGAGAGAAACAGAATATATCGAAATGTGTACAAGTAACCGTGTTGCAGGGATTATTATTTGTAGTGGTACAGTAGAAGTACAAAAGTTTGAGGGATTACATGTACCGCTTATTACAATCGAAAGATATTTAGAAAATGGGACAGCAACAATAGAATGTGATAATAAGCAAGGAGGAATTCTTGCGACGAACCATTTGATTGAAAAAGGATGTAAAAATTTAATTCATATTAGTGGGATTCATGAAACACATATGCCGGCAGATTCACGCGCTCATTCATTTGTTGAAGTATGTAAAGAACATGGGGTTAAATATCAAGTAATTGAAACCCAAAGCTATGACTATAATTCTTTAGAGTATAGAGAGTTTCTAAAAAATGTATTAGAAGAACATAATGAAGTGGATGGGATTTTTGTGAGTAGTGATTTAATTGCTGCCCAACTTTTGCAAATCTGTAGCAAAATGAATATTAAAATACCAGAAGAGATAAAAATTATAGGGTTTGATGATGTTATTATTTCATCGCTTACAACACCTATGATTACAACGATACATCAACCGATCAAAGAAATGGCGCAACAAGCAGTAGAAATTTTAATAAGTGCGAATGCAGGAAAAATTGTACCAAGTAGAACAACTCTTCCTGTTTCAATAATACAAAGAGAGACAACATAAAAAGAAAGGGAAAAGGTATGAAGAAAATATTTGATGTAGTTGCATTAGGAGAATTATTGATAGATTTCACAGATAATGGAAGTAGCAAACAAGGAAACACCTTGTTTGAAGCAAATCCAGGAGGAGCACCTTGTAATGTATTAGCAATGCTTAATAAATGTGGAAGAAAAACAGCATTTATTGGAAAAGTAGGAGATGATATGTTTGGGCATCTCTTAAAAGGGATTTTAGATGAATTATCAATCGACACTTCTAATTTGTTAATGGATAAAGAGACTCGTACCACGTTAGCTTTTGTAAAAACATTTGAAGATGGCGATAGAGATTTCTCTTTCTATAGAAATCCAGGTGCTGATATGATGTTAAAGGCAGAGGAAGTAAACAAAGAGTTATTAGAATCTTGTAAAGTATTTCATTTTGGAACATTATCAATGACCCATGAAGCGGTAAAACAAGCAACTGTTAAAGCTGTGGAATATGCTAAAGAAAGTGGAGCGCTGATTTCTTTTGATCCAAACTTAAGAGAACCATTGTGGGATGATTTGGAGGATGCAAAAGAGGCATTTTGGTATGGAATAAGCAAATGTGATGTATTGAAAATATCAGATAATGAAGTGGTATGGCTTACTGGAGAAGAAGATTATCACAAAGGGATTCAAGCAATAAGAGATAAATATAATGTGCCTCTTATCTTATTTTCTATGGGACGAGATGGAAGTCGTGCATATTATAAAGACCATGTTGTAGAAGTTTTACCTTTCTTACAAGAGTCAACAATTGAAACCACTGGAGCTGGAGATACTTTTGGAGGAAGTTGTATTCACTTTGTTTTAGAATATGGATTAGATAATTTAGAGGAAGAAAAATTAAAAGAAATGTTAACTTTTGCAAATGGAGCAGCATCTATTATTACAACAAAAAAAGGTGCATTAAAAGTAATGCCAACTGTTGATGAAGTAACAGCATTTATCAGTAAATAATAGAAAGAAACGGTGCAAAAATGGAAGACAGAAAATGGTGGAAAGAAGCAGTTGTTTATCAAATATATCCAAGAAGTTTTCAAGATAGCAATGGAGATGGGATTGGAGATTTAAATGGAATTCGAAAAAGACTCTCTTATTTAAAGGAATTAGGGATAGACGTTATATGGTTATCTCCTATTTATGGATCGCCAAATGATGATAATGGATATGATATTAGTGATTATCAAGATATTATGAAAGAATTTGGAACTATGGAAGATTTTGAGTGTATGTTAGCCGAAGCCCATGCATTAGATATTAAGATCGTAATGGATTTGGTGGTAAATCATAGTTCGGATGAACATAAATGGTTTGTAGAAAGTAAAAAATCAGTTGATAATAAATATCGCGATTATTACATATGGAAAGAACCGCGTGATGGGAAAGAACCAAATAATTGGGGCGCATGTTTTGGGGGATCAGCATGGGAATATGATGAAACAACAAATATGTATTATCTTCATATGTTTTCAAAAAAACAACCAGATCTTAATTGGGAAAATGAAGGACTTCGTAAAGAAATATATGATATGATGACTTGGTGGGGAAATAAAGGAATTGATGGATTTCGAATGGATGTTATTACCATGATTTCAAAAGTGCAGTCTTTTCCGGATGGAAAAATGCAAGAGAACTCAATGTATGCTGATCCAGGAAATAATGTTAATAATGGACCTAGAGTGCATGAATTTCTAAAAGAAATGAATCGAGAAGTTATTTCGAAATTTGATTGGATGACAGTTGGTGAAGGTGCAGGTGCGAATGCGGAAGATGCAATAAAATATACTGGATTTGATTCAAATGAATTAAATATGGTATTTCATTTCGAACACGTTAATCTTGGACAAACATGTTATGGAAAATGGAGTGACGGAAGAGTTGATTTAGTTGAACTGAAAAAAGTATTTACAAAATGGCAAGATGGATTAGAAGGAAAAGCTTGGAATAGTTTGTACTGGGATAATCATGATCAACCAAGAGCTGTTTCAAGATTTGGAAATGATTCAAAAGAATATCGAGAAATTTCAGCTAAAATGCTTGCGACATGTCTTCATTTCATGAAAGGCACACCTTATATTTATCAAGGAGAAGAGCTTGGAATGACAAATTTTGTATGTACAAGTTTTGATCAATTTCAAGACATTGAAATAAAAAATGCTTATAGAGATTATGTAGAAACTGGAATTTTATCAGAAGAACAAATGCTTTCTTTTGTTAATGCAGTAGGGCGTGATAATGCTAGATTTCCAATGCAATGGGATGATACAAAAAATGCTGGATTTACAAGTGGAACACCTTGGATTTTAATTAATGATAATTACAAGGAAATTAATGCAATAAGCCAAGTTGGAGATAAAAAATCAATATTCCATTATTATAAAAAATTAATTGAATTACGTCATAAAATGGATGTAATTGTATATGGAGTGTATCAAGTTCTTGATTTGGAAAACAAAGATATTTTTGCATATACAAGAACGCTTGGAGAAGAATCTTTAGTAATTGTTTGTAATTTTACAGATAAAGAGGTGCCATTTCAATTAGAAGATGCAAAGAAAGAAGTTTTGATTAGCAATTATGATTCGTTAGAAATAAAGGATAATACCTTGTTCTTAAGACCGTACGAGGCAAAAGTATTTCGGTAATACTTAGAAATCAGACAATGGATATTCTAGTTCATTGTCTGATTTTATATAGAATAGTATAAAAAACAATTAAAGGAGTAAGCTATAATGGCGATCATCGCATTGGAAGAGAAAAAAATATTTAACTTAGAAACAAAGGATTCAACGTATCAAATAAAAGTAAATGAATTAGGATTTGTATTGCATACGTATTACGGAAAAAAAATAAAAAACCAAGATATGAGTTATCAAATTATTGAGATGGACCGTGGTTTTTCTGGGAATCCATATGAAGTGAGAGAAAATAGAGGATATTCATTAGATACACTTCCGCAAGAATATTCAAGCCATGGAGTAGGGGATTTTAGAGTTGCAAGTATTCAGATTGAATCTGAAAATGGCAGCAGAAGTGTGGAATTTCGTTATAAAGAACATAAAATATCAAAAGGAAAAGTAGAAGATAATGTTCCACATGTACGTGATCCTAAAAAAGAAGGGCATATATTAGAATTGATATTAGAAGATCTTGTTGCAGGACTTGAGCTTACTCTTACGTATAGTGTGTTTTTTGAACAAAATATTATTACAAGAACAAGTAGTATTAGAAATATAGGGAAAGAAAAAGTTAAGGTAGAAAAAATAGCTTCTATGTGTATTGATTTTATGCATAAACCATATGATTTAATTTCTTTTCCAGGTCGTCACTGTATGGAAAGAATGACAAAAAGAGATTCTTTAAAACAAGAAATTCGTACGATTTCATCGAATAGAGGCATGAGTAGTCATCACAACAATCCTTTTATTATTTTGACAGAAAAGCAAACAACACAAGACCAAGGCTCTTGTTATGGATTTATGCTTATGTATTCAGGAAGCCATAAGAGTGAGATAGAAGTAGATCAAGCAGGTAGCACAAGAGTTGTAATGGGGATAAATGATGAAACGTTTTCATGGGATTTATCGCAGAATGAAGAGTTTAAAACACCAGAAGTAATTTTATCGTTTAGTGAAGAGGGATTGAATAAGTTAAGTCAACAATTTCATAAAATTATTAGAGAACAAGTTTGTGACCCTAAATATTTAGAACAAAGAAGACCCGTTTTAATTAACAATTGGGAGGCAACATATTTTGATTTTAATACAGAAAAAATACTGAATCTTGCAAATAAAGCAAAAGAGATTGGTATTGAAATGTTTGTATTAGATGATGGGTGGTTTGGAAGTAGAAATAATGATAACGAAGGTTTAGGGGATTGGGTCGTAAATGAAGAAAAATTAGAAGGTGGACTCAAGAAACTTGCTACAGAAATTAATAAGCTTGGTATGAAATTTGGTTTATGGTTTGAACCAGAAATGGTAAATGAAAATTCTGATTTATTTAGAGCACATCCTGAGTGGGTGTTAAGAGATCCTATGAGAAAGCCGATGATGTCAAGAAATCAAATGGTACTTGATCTGTCGAATCCACTTGTACAAAATTATTTATATGATTCTATTTCAAAAATATTAGATGATGCTCCGATTTCATATATCAAATGGGATTTTAATAGAAGTGTTTCGAACGTATATTCTAATGCTTTGTCAAAAGAACAACAAGGAGAAGTTTCACATAGATTCGTACTTGGAACATATGCACTTCTTGAACGACTAACAAAAAGCTATCCGGATGTGTTATTTGAGGGATGTGCAGGGGGAGGCGGAAGATTTGATGCTGGTATGTTATACTATACTCCACAAATATGGTGTTCTGATAACACTGATCCAATTGCAAGATTATCTATTCAAAAAGGAACCTCATATGGATATCCAATAAGTACAATGGGAAGTCATGTATCGGCATCACCGAATCATCAAACAGGAAGAAGTACGACTCTTGAAACAAGAGGTGTAGTTGCAATGTCGGGAACCTTTGGGTATGAAATTGATTTAAATACAATAACTGATGTTGAAAAAGAAGATATGAAGAGGCAAATTGAACTGTTTAAAAAATATTATTGGCTAATACAAAAAGGGATTTATTTTAGACTTGATGATTGTAGAGCAGATGATTTTTATGAATCATGGCAGTTTGTATCAGAGGATAAAGAAAGCACTCTTTTGAATGTGGTATTAAAAGATACTCATGCTAATTCAGAAATACCTTGGATTAGATTAAAAGGGTTAGATGAAGACAAACTATATCGTATTGAGAATACGGATGAAGTGTTTTCTGGTGCTGCGCTTATGTATGGTGGATATGGAGTAAAAAACATAAGTGGAAATTATCCGTCAGTACAAATTTACTTTGAAGTACTAAATATTTTATAAATTCCATCAAACAAATTGACAAATCCCCAAAAAATAGCTATAATTGGTCTAATTTGGCACGTTTTTTTGTTAAATTAATAAAAGTATTAGTTACATAATTAACCGTAACTGACAAATAAATGATGTACTATAAAAAAGTAAAGAAGGGCAAACATAATGAAAGAAGTATTAAAGAAAATTAATGTTTCAGAAGAAGTAAGAGATGTTCTTGAGAATTGTCAATCATTGACTATTCCAACATCAAGGGATGAACTCTTTAAACTTGCTATTGGACATGAACAAATCGAAGTATTTGATGTAGAATATGACGTTCCAGGAGTAGGAAAAAAATTAGAAGCTACTGTTACACGTTGTAAAAATGGACTTGTTGTAAGCTATCCAGAAGATTACATGCGTCGTAGAGATCCAAACTGTATGGTTATTGGAGATGATGGAGAAACAGACAAACCAAAATATGCAGAATTATTTGGTGGAGAATTCAAAAAAACTCGTAAAAAAACTATGCAATGGTTGATAGAACAAGATTTAATTCTTTTACCATTCATGGCAGGTGGAGAACAATATGGATATGAAGCACTTTTAATCACACCTAAAAACTCAGCATTTTTTGCGTTAGGACTTGCGGATATGCAAGCTTTTGTAAATCCAGAAACAATTACAGAAGAATTTAATCCAAGAGCAATCGTATTTGTTGCACCACCTTTTAGACATACACATTTCAAAGGAAAACAAATTGTTGTTCACAACAGAGAAGAAGTACATGAAGTATTCTCTTATAACTTATATCCAGGACCAAGTGCTAAAAAAGGAATTTACAGTGTTCTTCTTAACATTGGAGAAAAAGAAAATTGGGTAACATGTCATGCTTCAGCTGTAAAAGTAATTACTCCATACGACAATGAAATTGTTATTATGCATGAAGGTGCATCTGGTGGTGGTAAGAGTGAAATGCTTGAAAAAATCCATAGAGAAATGGATCAAAGAATTGTAATGGCACGTAACACAATTACAGATGAAAAAACATACATTGATTTAACAGAAACATGTGATTTAAAACCTGTTACAGATGATATGGCATTAAACAACCGTAAAATGCAAGGCGATAATCAAAAATTAGTTATTAAAGATGCGGAAGAAGGTTGGTTCTTACGTGTTGACCATATTACAGAATATGGAATGGCACCAGAATTAGAAAAGAGTATTATTCAACCTACAAAACCATTGTTATTCTTTAACATGGATGGAGCACCAAATTCAACATGTTTACCATGGGAACATGCAATTGATTCAACTGGAAAACCATGTCCAAACCCACGTGTTATTTTACCTCGTGAAATGGTGAAAAATATTATTAATGAAACTGTGGAGGTTGATGTACGTAGTTTTGGAGTTCGTACACCACCAAGTACAAAAAATGCACCAAATTATGGTGTAATTGGATTAATTCAAATTTTACCACCAGCATTAGCTTGGATTTGGAGATTAGTTGCACCACGTGGATACAATAATCCAAGTATTATTGATTCAAAAGGTATGAGTGGAGAAGGTGTTGGTTCATATTGGCCATTTGCTACAGGAAAAAAAGTGACACAAGCAAACCTTTTATTACAACAAATTATTGATGCACCAGAAACTAGATATGTTTTGATTCCAAATCAACATATTGGAGTTTTTGAAGTTGGATTTACAGGACAATGGATTGCAAGAGAATATATTGCAAGAAGAGGTGGCGTTCAATTTAAACAAGAAAACTTAGTTGATGCACGTTGTTCATTACTTGGATACGGTATTGATTCATTAAAAATTGATGGACAATATATCAGAAGAAAATTCTTACGTCCAGAATTACAAAATGAATTAGGTACTGAAGGATATGATGCAGGAGCAAAAATCTTGGTTGATTTCTTTAAAGAAGAATTAAAACAATTCGATGTTGAAGGATTAGATCCACTTGGTAAAGAAATCATTGATTGTTTCATGAATGATGGAAAAGTAGAAGATTATTTGAAATTTATTCCAATGAACTTCTAAGGAAAAGAATGAAAACATAGTCGCTAGCGACTATGTTTTTTTTGTGGAGGCTTTATGGGATATCCATTTCCTTGCAAATCTGTTGATGGAGAAGTAGGGGACGTATTTTCTTTTGCATTCACATTGCCAGCTTCCCAAGTACCATCTAAAATTGGTTTGATTTTTTTTTCGTCTCTTTTATTCATAACACATACCATCCTTTTTATTTTAAGAATAGTATGTGCAAAGATTAAAAAAAAATTCTTCTATAAATTGTATGAATATGGTATAGTATAATAACCTATACTAGTATTAAGTAATAAAAGAAATGGAGGAAGAAAAATGAAATATTTATTATGTAGTCACTGTAAACAAATGGTTGAGGCTGTACATGATACGAATGTACCAATTATATGTTGTGGTGAAAAAATGCAAGAATTAATTCCTGGAACAACAGATGCTGCAGTTGAAAAGCATATTCCTGTATATGAAGTAAAAGGGAATGTGGTAAACGTAAAAGTTGGAGAAGTTGCACATCCAATGGTACCTGAACATTATATTGATTTTATTACACTTGTTACAGAACAAGGGATGCAAAGAAAAAGTGTTAAGGATCAAGCACAAGCAGAAGCTTGTTTTGTGATCTGTGAAGGTGATGTAGTAAAAGAAGTATATGCATATTGTAATATTCATGGTATGTGGAAAAAGTAAGAACAATTCACATTTTGTCACATAGGACTTCCTAACTTAATATAATAGCAATATATTGAGTTTAGGAGTTGCCCTATGGAAGAAGTAAAAATGGAAGAAGTTTTACAAGTGATTGAAGGGGATGTACTAGATACAGAGGCAGAAATCAGATGTTGTCATAGAGTTGAATGTGGCGACAGAATGAGACCAGATGGAGCATGTGTAGATGTTTTTCATCAAACCCATACGATTAGCGTGCCAGTTGAGGTTAGTCCGTATGCAAAAGTTGGAACAACGTCTACGGTGTGTTGTGGATCTGCAGTGATTACACCAGGACACATATGCCAAGGAGAATGTAATTACACATGTGAATTTACCATTACAAGAAAAATTTGTGTAGAAATACCAATTGAATTTGGAGCAGACATTGAAACAAGCCATCCAAGAGTACAATGCGGGAATGTATTTAAGCATGGTTGTGACTGTAAAAAAGCGTAGTTACATTTTACTTACAAAAATTGCAGAAGAATGATATAATGAATTTAGTTGTATCAAAAGAAAGGCGTGATAAGAAAATGGGACTAAAAGTTGGAGATTATATCGTTAACAAAAGCAACGGAGTATGTAGAATAGAAGACACAGTAACACTTGACTACTCGGCGGATAAAAATCAATTATTCTTTTTGCTTGTACCTGAGAAAGAACAAAAAGCAAAAATATATATATCAGTTGAAAATGCAGATGCAAAAGTTCGTAAAGTAATGAATGAAGCATCTGTAAAAGCTTTGTTTGAGAATTTTCATGAAATTGAAGAAGTGTGGGTTGAAAACGATAGAGAAAGAGAACGTCTTTATAAAGAAGCAACAAATAGTTGTGATCCACAATTGTTAATTGGTATGATTAAAGCATTAAACCTTCGTAGCATGAAACGTACAACTGAAGGAAAGAAAAATAAGGCAATAGATGAGCATTACTTTAAGGTTGCAGAAGAAAATCTTTATTCAGAAATAGGATTTGTATTAAAGATGAAGGTTTCAGAAGTAAAAGAAATGATGAAAGAAAAAAATTATTTTTAAATTATAATTTAATAGAAAAAAGGCAACATACATGTTTGTGTGTTGCCTTTTTTCATTACTACTCTGTCATTCCATTAACACTTTTATATTTGTATAACATTTCAGCGTGATTTTGTTCTTCTACTTGAATATCTGCAAATAATTTTCGTACTTCGGATTGACCAAATGCAAATACATCTGAGTTATATTCAGAGGAAATTAATTTTTCACCGGAAATAGCATCAGTCGCTAAAAAACTATCATGTTTTTTTGATTCTTCATTGCAATCTTTTCCATAGGTGCATTTAGGACAATAGTTTTTACCACTTTCATCATTACAATTTACACAAGGCACTTTCCCAGAGATTGTATCTTGGATTGATTTGACATGTTCTAATTCTTTTTCGTGTAAAGTGTGAAATAAATCTTTTAATACAGGGTCTTTTGCTTCTTGTTCGTATTTTGCATATTTTTCTACACAACTTTCTTCTTGTGTTTGTAAATCTTTTAATACATTTAATTCTGCATCACTAAAAATCATACGAATTACCATACCTTTCTTTGTTTACAGTTTCTTGCTTTTTTAGTATGTGCCGTTTTATGAAATTTATACAAGAAAAGTTCTTTCTATTTTAAAAAAAATAAAGTATAATGATATTCGACAAAATTTTTTGAAAATTATAATTTAAGATAAAGGGGAAAAGAATTGAGCCAAAATAAAACTCCAATTTACACTGCGCTAGAAAAATTCAGAAAACAGCGTGTAGTACCATTTGATGTTCCAGGCCATAAACGTGGACGTGGCAATCCAGAATTAGTAGAATTATTAGGAGAAAAGTGTGTTGGAATAGACGTAAATAGTATGAAACCATTAGACAATTTATGTCATCCAGTATCAGTCATTAAAGAGGCAGAAGAATTAGCTGCAGAGGCATTTGGTGCGGCTCATGTATTTTTTATGGTTGGAGGAACAACTTCAAGTGTACAAAGTATGATTTTAGCTTCTTGTAAAAAGGGTGAAAAGATTATTTTGCCAAGAAATGTTCATAGAAGTGTGATCAATGCATTAGTATTGTGTGGAGGAATTCCAATTTATATCGATCCAAAAGTAGATAAAAAACTTGGAATTCCGCTTGGGATGGATTTAGAAGATGTAAAAGAAACCATTAATAATCATCCAGATGCAGTTGCTATACTTGTAAATAATCCAACGTATTATGGAATCTGTTCGGACTTGAAAAGTATTGTAACGCTTGCGCATGAAAAGGGAATGCTAGTTTTAGCTGATGAAGCCCATGGAACGCATTTGTATTTTGGAGAAAACTTACCTTGTTCAGGAATGGAAGCGGGTGCAGATATGGCAGCTGTTTCTATGCATAAATCAGGTGGAAGTTTAACACAAAGCTCATTTTTATTAATTGGGGATAAAGTAAATAAAAATTATGTGGATCAAATCATCAACTTGACTCAAACGACGAGTGCGTCTTATCTTTTGATGTCAAGTCTTGATATATCAAGAAAAAATCTTGCATTAAAAGGAAAAGAATCCTTTAAAAAAGTTGCAGAAATGGCAGAATATGCTAGAAAAGAAATTAATGCAATTGGCGGATATTACGCATATGGAAAAGAATTAATCAATGGGACAAGTGTTTATGACTTTGATGTTACAAAACTTGCAGTTCATACGTGTGATATAGGACTTGCAGGAATTGAGGTATATGATTTACTTCGTGATGAATATGACATTCAAATAGAGTTCGGAGATATTGCGAATATTTTAGCATATATCTCAATTGGGGATCGAATTCAAGATATTGAACGACTTGTAGGTGCATTAGATGATATAAAACGATTATTCAAAAAATCAAAGAAAGATATCTTTACCGTAGAATATATATCACCAACTATGGTAAAGACTCCACAAGAAGCATTTTATGCAGAAAAAGAATTCTTACCACTTGAAGAAACAAAAAATCGAGTATGCGGAGAATTTGTTATGTGTTATCCGCCTGGAATTCCAATCTTAGCGCCAGGAGAGATGATTTCAAAAGAATTAATTGAATATATAAAATATGCAAAAGATAAAGGCTGTTCTATGCAAGGGCCACAAGATGAAACGTTAGAAACATTACAAGTACTAGTATAAAAATGGAGGTTTATCATGGATTATTGGTTTCAAGAACTTCATACAGATAATGTAAGTATGAATATACGTGTAGATAAACAATTATTTGGAGAAAAAAGTGATTTTCAACGAATTGATGTATTTGAATCACCAGAATTAGGGCGATTTTTGACGTCTAATGGAAGTGTTATCATTTCAGAAAAAGATGAATTTACTTACGATGAAATGATTGTACATGTACCTATGGCAGTGCATCCGAATGTAAAGAGAGTGCTTGTTATTGGAGGTGGCGACGGAGGCGTTGCAAGAGAATTGTCGTATTATGATGAAATAGAAGCTATTGATGTCGTAGAACCAGACCGTATGTTTGTAGAAGTGTGTCGTACGTATTTCCCAGATAATGCATGTGGATTAGATGATGAAAGAGTGCGTATTTTTTATGAAGATGGACTTCGTTTTTTAAGATCTAAACATGATGAATATGATTTGATTATCAATGATTGTACAGATCCTTTAGGTCATGCGGCAGGGCTTTTTACAAAAGAATTTTATGGGAGTTGTTTTGATGCACTTCATGCAGATGGAATTATGGTATATCAACATGGAAGTCCTTTCTTTGATAGTGATGAAGAAATCTGTCGTGTGATGCATAAAAAAGCATATCAATGCTTTCCAATAAATCGTGTATATCAAGCACATATACCAACTTGTCCAGCTGGATATTGGTTATTTGGATTTACATCTAAAAAATATCATCCAATTACTCATTTTAATAAAGAGCGTTGGAATGAACGAAAAATTAAAACTTGGTATTATACTGCAAATTTACACACGGGAGCATTTATGTTGCCAAAATATGTGGAAGATCTTTTAGAAGAAGAAGAAGGAAAAAAGGAACGAGAATAACAGTACTTTCATTTTGCAGAGAAAAGGAGATTAGAAAGATGAGTAGAGTATTAATTATAGGTTGTGGTGGAGTTGCAAGTGTTGCAATCACAAAATGTTGTATGTTAGATAGTGTATTTACAGAAATTTGTATTGCAAGTAGAACAATAGAAAAATGTGATGCCCTTAAAAAAGTGTTAGAGGGAAAAACTAAAACAGTGATTACAACAAAAAAGGTAGATGCAGATAAAGCAGAGGAAGTAATTGCTTTAATTAAAGATTATCAACCAGAAATTGTTTTAAATCTTGCACTTCCATATCAAGATCTGGCAATTATGGAAGCTTGTTTAGCATGTAATGTGCATTACGTGGATACTGCAAACTTTGAACCAGAAGATTTAGAAGAACCAGTCTGGAAAGAAAAGTATGAAAAAAGATGTAAAGAAAAAGGATTTACAGCATATTTTGATTATGAGCCACAATGGGCATATCATGAAAAATTTAAAGAGGCTGGACTTACTGCATTACTTGGAACAGGATTTGATCCAGGGGTAACAAGCGTATTTGTTGCTTATGCTAAAAAGCATTATTTTGATGAAATTGAAACCATTGATATTTTAGATTGTAATGGCGGAGATCACGGATATCCATTTGCAACAAACTTTAATCCAGAAATTAATCTACGTGAAGTATCTTCGAACGGAAGTTATGTAGAAAATGGAAAATGGGTAGAAACAAAACCTATGGAAATCAAAAGAGAATATCATTTCCCAGAAGTAGGGGATAAAGATATGTATTTGTTGCATCATGAAGAAATTGAAGCACTTGCAAAAAATTTCCCAGAAGTAAAAAGAATTCGCTTTTTTATGACATTTGGACAAAGCTATTTAACACATATGAATTGCTTGGAAAATGTTGGTATGTTATCAACAAAGCCAATAATGTTTGAAGGAAAAGAAATTGTTCCAATTCAATTTTTAAAAGCATTATTGCCAGATCCAGCATCTTTAGGACCAAGAACAGTAGGAAAAACAAATATTGGTTGTATTTTCACTGGAAAAAAAGATGGAAAAGAAAAAACATTATACATTTATAATGTATGTGATCATCAAGAATGCTACAAAGAAGTAGGAAGTCAGGCGATTAGTTATACAACAGGTGTACCTGCAATGATTGGAACAGCACTTTTAGCACAAGGGATTTGGAAAAAGCCAGGAGTGTTTACAACAGATCAGTTTGATCCAGATCCATACATGGATATGCTAAATCAATTTGGATTACCTTTTGTTGTAGATGAAAATCCAGTACTTGTTCCTTAGAAAGAAAGGAATGTAGATGAATCGTAACAATTTACAAACACCAGTATATTTAGTACAAGAAAAAAAATTAGAAGAAAACTTAAAAATATTGGCTTCTGTAATGGAGCAAACGGAATGTAAAATATTGCTAGCTCAAAAAGCATTCTCTATGTATTCTTATTATCCACTTATCGGAAAATATTTAGCAGGTGTTGCTTCAAGCGGACTTTATGAGGCACGCCTTGGTGTAGAGGAAATGGGGAAAGAAGGTCATGTATTTTCCCCTGCCTTTACAACAGGAGAAATGGAATACGTTACAAAACATTGTTCACATATTATTTTTAATTCAATTCGACAATTAGAAATGCATCGTAATATTTGGGAACCATCGAATGCAAGCGTTGGACTTCGAATTAATCCAGAACATTCAACCCAAGATACACCGTTGTATGATCCATGTGGCCCATACTCGAGACTTGGAGTAAGAAAAGAGGAGATTGGAGAAAGATTTCCAGAGGGAGTGGAAGGAATTCATATGCATACCCTTTGTGAACAAGGGTTTCAACCACTACAAGAGACATTTCGAGCATTAGAACATCAATTTGGTGCGATGCTTTATTCCTTAAAATGGATTAATTTAGGTGGCGGTCATCATATTACAAAAGAAGGATATGATGTAGAAGGATTGATTTCTTTTGTGAAGGAAATCAAAGAAAAATATAAAGTAGAAGTATATCTAGAGCCAGGCGAAGCCATTGCGTTGAATGCTGGAAGTTTAATTACAACAGTTATGGATATAGTTGATAATGGAATGCCAATATTAATCTTAGATGCATCTGCTGCATGTCATATGCCGGATGTAATAGAAATGCCATATCGTCCACCGCTTCTTCATAGTGGGATGCCAGGAGAAAAACAATACACCGTACGTTTATCTTCTAGAACTTGCCTTGCGGGAGATGTGATTGGGGAGTATAGCTTTGATGAAATGCCTAAAATTGGAGATCGATTAGAGTTTTTAGATATGGCCATTTATACAATGGTGAAAAATAATACCTTTAATGGTATGCCACTTCCAAGCATTGCAAAAGAAAAAAAAGATGGAACATGTTGTGTTGTAAAAGAATTTGGATATGAAGAATTTAAAAGACGTTTATAATGTGTGGTTAATTAAAGAGGATAATGTATGATAAATAAATATCAAATGCCTGCAGAATTTGAAAGGCATAGAGGAACGATTCTAATTTGGCCAACGAGACCGGGCAGTTGGGGAATTAACCCGATAAAAGCCCAACAAGCATTTATACAAATTGCCTCTGAAATTGCAAAAAGAGAAGAATTATTTCTGATTGCAAGTAAAGAGGAGTGGTCAAAGATAAAAGAAAGTTTACCAGACAATGTAAATTGGCTTGCAATTGAAACAAATGATTCGTGGGCAAGAGATATTGGCCCGACTTTTGTAAGAGAAGACAATCAGATAAAAGGAATTGATTGGAAGTTTAATGCATGGGGTGGTGAGTATAATGGACTTTATGAAGATTATGAAGAAGATGATGCGTTTGCAAGTATCTTTTGTAAAGCAACAGGATATGAAATAATCGATAAAAGAGCATTTGTATTAGAAGGTGGAGCTATTCATAGTGATGGAGAAGGAACTATTTTAGTAACAAGTCCTTGTCTATTAAGTAAGGGAAGAAATCCACATCTTTCAAAAGAAGAAATCGAAAAAACTTTATGTGAAATGCTAGGTGGAGAAAAAGTCCTCTGGCTTCCACATGGTATTTACTTGGATGAAACAGATGAACATGTGGATAATATTTGTGCTTTTATAAAGCCAGCTGAACTAGTTTTAGCATGGTCAGAGGATAAAATGGATCCACAATATGAAATGTCAAAAAGTGTACTAGAATATCTGGAAAACGAAACGGATGCTAAGGGCAGAAAGTTTACTATTCATAAATTACACGTTCCAACACCACCAATTCTTCTTACAAAAGAGGACTGTTTAGGATATTCCTTTGAAGAAGGAGAAGCAACCAGAGAAGTGGGAGAGAGAATGGCTGCAAGTTATGTTAATTTCTATTTTATAAATGATGGAATTTTACTTCCAGTGTTTGGGGGAGAACATAAAGAGTCAGATGAAAAGGCAATTGCTGTATTAAAAAGAGTGTGTCCAGATAGAGAAATTATACCGATTTATGCGAAAGACATTTTATTAGGTGGTGGAAATATCCACTGTATTACACAACAAATTCCGCAAGAATAAAAAGGATGGTATTCGTATGCTTGTAAATGTAAGTGCAATTCAAATGGAATGCAATAAAACACCAAAAGAAAATATTATGCATGCAGATCGACTTGTTCGAGAAGCAGCAAAAAAAGGTGCAAATATAATTTTACTTCCAGAGTTATTTGAACGAAATTATTTTTGCCAAGAACGAAATTATGATTTTTATGAATATGCAACTAGTGTAGAAGAAAATTTGGCAATCAATCATTTTAAAGAGGTTGCAAAGGAATTAGGAGTGGTACTTCCTATAAGTTTCTATGAAAAAGATAAGACAGAGTGTTATAATTCCCTTGCATTGATTAATACAGATGGTAGCGTAAGCGGAGTTTATAGAAAAAGCCATATTCCAGATGATCATTATTATCAAGAAAAATTTTATTTTAAACCTGGAAATACTGGATTTAAAGTATTTGAAACACCATTTGGAAAGATTGGAATTGGTATTTGTTGGGATCAATGGTTTCCAGAAACAGCAAGATGTCTTACATTAATGGGTGCAGATCTTATTTGTTATCCAACAGCAATCGGAAGTGAACCTATTTTAGAATGCGATAGTATGGGACATTGGAGAAGAACTATGCAAGGTCATGGAGCAGCAAATATCATACCTGTTATTGCGGCAAATCGTTATGGAACAGAAGTGGTTGTAAAATCAGTGGAAAATGGAAATCAAGAATCGAGCTTAACCTTTTATGGCAGCAGTTTTATTGCAGATGAAACAGGTGAAATCATAAAAAGTGCAAGTCGAAATGAAGAAGAAATTTTATTTGCAACATTTGATTTTGATGAAATTAGAACAAAAAGAATGAGCTGGGGACTATTTCGAGATAGAAGACCAGACTTATATCAACAAATAATAGAGTAATTTTAAATAAATGTCGACTAGATATAAAGTAATTTTGTATCTAGTCGATATTTATGTTAGAAGAATTGATGAAGAATAGAAATAATATCTTAGGAGGATTGTTTATGAGAATAGATGGATATAGCAAAGTACAACAGTTATATGGTGTAAATAATAGTCAAAAAATAGAAAAAACTAGCACAATAAAAAAGAAGGATGAAATCTCAATTAGTAATTTTGGCCGTGAAATTCAATTATTACAAGCAGCTGTAAAAGAGAGTGATGATATTAGAGAAGATGTTGTTGCACCAATTAAAGCAAAAATTGAAAATGGTACGTATAAAGTAAGCGAAGAAAAATTTGCTTCAAAACTTTTAGAACAATACAAAACATTTAGTTTTTAAAACAAAGAGGAGGATAGATTGTGGCAAGTTTAATGGAGAATTTAATTCATATTTTAGAAGAGGAGAATACTTTATATAAACAGTTGCTAGAATTATCTAGAAAAAAGACTCCTATTATTATAGAAGGTGTTTTAGAAACACTACAACAGATCACGGATGAAGAACAAAACATAGTAGCAAAAATCCAAAAGTTAGAGGGAAAAAGAGAAGAAAACATTAAGGATATTGCAACTGTTTTAAACAGGGATGTTAGCGAACTTAAATTAAAAGAAATTATTAAATTGCTAGAGCCAAGAAAACATGAACAACAAATGTTAGCCAATATTCATGATGTATTATCAGACACCATTGCGCAAGTGGTAAGTGTGAATGAACAAAACAAAGAGCTAATCAATAGTTCCTTAGAAATGGTGCAGTTTGATATTACATTGCTTCAATCTATGAAGCAGGCGCCACAAACAGCAAACTATAATAGCGGTGCCTATACGACAGGAATAAAGCTTGGGAGTGGTTTGAAAGGGTTTGACGCAAAACAATAACATCGAGTAAGGAGAAAAGCAAGATGCCATTAATGGGAAGTTTATATATCGGGTCATCAGGATTACAGACAAGTCAAAATGCATTAAATACTACAGCACATAATCTTAGTAATTCTGGAACTACAGGATATGTAAGACAACAAGTACAATTAGGGACGAAAAGTTATACAACATTATCTGTAAATCCAAATGCTGTTGTAAATCAACAATATGGACTAGGGGTAAATTATACAAATGTAAAACAAGTAAGAGATTATTTCTTAGACTTAACATATAGAAAAGAATCGGGAAGAAATTCCTTTTATGAAGTGTCTGCTAATGCATTAGGAGAAATTGAAACTTTATTAGGGGAAATGAATCAAGAACCATTTCAAGAGTCTTTAGAGGGGGTTTGGGAATCGATTCAAGAATTAGCAAAAGACCCAAGCAGTACAGTTACACAAGGGCTTTTTATTCAAAATGCAACGATATTTTTAGAACGTGCAATTGGGGTATATGATGGTTTAGTATCGTATCAAGATAACTTGAACAAAGAAGTAAAAACACAAGTAGACACGATGAATAATTATGCAAAAACAATTAGTTACTTAAATCTTCAAATACAAAAAATTGAAGCGGGTGGAGTAGAAAGTGCCAACGATCTAAGAGATGCAAGAAATCAATTAATTGATGAATTAGCAGCATATGGGAATATCACAGTTTCAGAAGATATTTATGGTAATACCAATATTCAACTTGAAGGGGTAGACTTTGTAAGAGGAGAAGTTGTATATGAAATAGGGTTGAAAGAAGATCTTGCAACTGGATTTTATACTGCTTATTGGACTCAAAACGCGAAGGCAACAATAGATGCAAATGGAAATAAAGTTTATGATATTGAGGGAGCAGAAGTTTTTGACTTAAGCAGACTTATTTCCACTGATCTAAATACAGATATTGGCGCACTAAGAGCCACCCTTCTTGCAAGAGGGGATCATAGGGCAACATATCAGGATTTAACTAATAGCAATTATGATAATACGGTATCTCAATCGATTATTATGAATATTCAGGCTGAATTTGATCAATTGATTCATAATATTGCAACGACAATTAATGATATTTTAGCAAGTGCAAGTGATCCAACAACTGGTTATTTATGTAATGCGGATGGAACGCCAATTCGAGTGTTTGATAAAATTACAGAGAGTGAAGAATATACAACATCTAATTTAGTGATTAATCAGGAATTGCAAAAAAATCCTTATTTATTGGGATTTATTAAACCTGACGGCGAAGCGGATTATGAAACAATTGAAAAATTAAAAGAAGCATTTACGGCAGAAACAAATACATTAAATCCGAATGTACAAAAAAAGACGAACTTTTTAGATTATTATTCAGATCTTGTTTCGCAAGTAGCAAATTCTGGATATGTGTATAATAGTATTTTAACAAATCAACAATTGACTTTAGAATCTACCTTTTCTGCAAGGGAACAAATCATTGGTGTATCTACTGATGATGAATTAACAAATATGATTAAATACCAAAATGCATACAATGCAGCAAGTCGATATATTAACGTGATTAGTGAGATGCTAGAACATATTGTTACTAGTTTATAGAAGCTAAGAAATTAAGAAGGAGTTTTATATGGGATCACAATTTTTTGGATTAAACATAGCATATTCAGGCTTGACTGCTGCAAATATCGCATTAAATACGACAGCAAATAATATGTCAAATGCAGAAGTAGAAGGATATAGTAGACAATATGTATCTCAAAAGGCAGCAGATGCACTTCGTACTTTTACAACATATGGTTGTGCAGGGGCAGGAGTACAGGTATTAGCAATTGAGAGAATTCGAGATGAATTTTATGATAATAAATATTGGAGCAACAATACAAGTGTTGGTGAATATGATGTAAAACAATATTATATGAAACAAATTGAAGATTATTTTATTGACAGTACAACGGTCCAAGGGTTTAAAACAATCTTTAATGAAATGATGAATGCATTAGAGGAAGTACAAAAAAATTCAGGAAGTGTCGCAACAAAGACACAATTTTTAGGATTTGTAAATAATTTAACAGATTATTTTAATAGTTTGGCTGCAAATCTTGAGCAAGTACAAAAAGATGCAAATCAAGAAATCAATGTTAAGGTAGGCGAAATTAACTCTATTGCGGAAGAAATTGCAGCGTTAAATAAGCAAATCAATGTTATTGAATTATCTGGAGGTACAGCCAATGAATTAAGAGATAGAAGAGCGCTTTTAATTGATCAACTGTCGGCAATTACGACTGTAGAGACAAGAGAAATACCATTAACTGACCCAAACAATCCAGATCATGTATCTGGCGCAACTGAATTTACTGTGAAAATTGCAGGAGGACAAACTCTAGTATATGGAAATGAGTACAATACACTAGCATGTCTAGCAAGAGAAAGTAGCGAAAAGGTAAATCAATCAGATATTGATGGATTATATGATGTATATTGGGTAGCTAATAAACAGACAGGCGTACTTGGAGATCAATTCAATCTCTATAATGCAAGCTTAGGTGGAGAATTAGAAGGATTAGTACATATTAGAGATGGAAATAATAATGAGAACTTTCATGGGACAGTATCAAATATTGGAAATGGAACAGTTACTATTTCTGTAACAGATATGAATTTGCTCGATATTAATAAATGTACATTATCCGATAATGGTGGAAAAATAAATATTGGAAATCAAATATTTTATTACAAGGATTGGAGTTTTGATAGTGAAACAAATAGTTATACTTTTACTATTGATGAATCGGTAAATGATACAAATATAAATTATTCTTTGCTGGGGAAAGAAGTAAGTGTAGGAGTAAGTATTTCATACCAAGGAGTTCCTTATTATCAACAACAATTAAATGAATGGGTTCGTATTTTCTCACAAGGAATTAATAAGATGTTAGCTTCTGGATATGATTCTTATGGAAATAATGGAAATAATTTATTCACAGGAAACATGATAACAGGAGAACAATATACATTTGATGAAAACATTGGAGTAGAAGATGAATTTGGAAATGTAATTACAACAGTAAGTAGCACATCGGACAGTTATTACCGTTTAACTGCAAAGAATTTTACTATTCTTGCCACGATGTTAAAGGATCCAGAGCTTCTTGCTACAAGAACAGACCCAACTGCTGGTGTAGATGAGTATGGAAATATTACAAATTTGATGAATATGATTAATGATAAAACTCAACTTAGTTTTCGTGGTGCAACTACATCAGAATTTTTAACTTGTGTTTTATCGGATATCACAATCAATGCAAGTGCTGCAAATAGTTTTTATAATACTTATAGCGGTATTGGAAAGAGCATCAATAATCAACGAGCATCTATTTCAGGTGTAGATAATGACGAAGAAGCAATTAGTCTTGTGAAATTCCAAAATTCATATAATTTGGCGTCAAAAATGATTCAAACGTTAACTGAAGTTTATGATAGATTGATTCTTGAAACAGGTGTTTAGAATCAATAGGAAATAAGAAAATGGAGAATTTTTATGAGAATTACAAATAAGATGATGCAAAATAATTCCTTGACAAATATTAATACAAATAAATTAATTCAAGATAAATTAAACAGCCAAATGACGGGGAAAAGTAAAATTGTGCGTCCTTCAGATAATCCAATTGTTGCAATTAGAGCGTTAAGACTTCGCACAAATGTAAATCAGGTAACACAATATTATGAAAAAAATGTACCAGATGCAGAGGCATGGTTAAGTTTAACAGAATCAGCAGTATCTAGTTTGAGTGATGTCTTAACAGATATGATACGCGAATTTACAACAGGTTCAAACGGAGAAAAAACTACAGAAGATAAAAAAACAGTGCTTGCAAATATTACAGCATTGCGTGATCAAATTTATTCTACGGGAAATACCGATAATGCTGGGCGATATATCTTTACAGGATATCGTACAGATACACCACTTATGTTTAAGAGTGATACAACAAAATCTTATTCTATTACCGAGCAATTGAAGGGTGATTCCATTGATTCTATTACGTACATTAATACTGCGGGTCTAACTAATATTAATGAACAAAATTTTGATGCGTATAATACGGTAGATGAAAATTCAATTACAACTACGGAAGTTTATCGTATTCAATTAGCATATGATGCCTTAGATCAAGATCAAACTCCAAAGTTAGAATTATATAATAAAAACACCCAATCTTATGATGAAATAACTGCTACTGTAGCATCAAAATAT
>JBOFWM010000022.1:0-49534 GCA_051653625.1 Lachnospiraceae bacterium | reverse complement strand
CATAAAAAAGAACGATTGTTTTTAGCAATCGCATACTTACCAAAAGCAACAGTACAAGCAGCTATATGTGGATTGCCGCTTGCTATGGGGCTAGCATGTGGAGAAATCGTACTTACAGTTGGCGTACTTTCTATTTTAATTACAGCACCAATTGGTGCAATATTAATTGATCTAACATATAAAAAGTTACTTGAATAACTTATAGAAAATCTATTTCTTGCTTTTAAGAAAAGAATATGATAAAATATCTTTCGTTGGCACACATGTGTCTTTGTGAAAGGAACAAAACAATGAATGAGTCCACAAATTACTTTGTTGTAAAACAAAAAGCACTACCAGAAGTATTACTTAAAGTTGTTGAGGCAAAACAATTACTCGAAACACAAAAAGCGATGACCGTTCAAGAAGCTACAGATCAAGTAGGAATTAGCAGAAGTTCTTTTTATAAGTATAAAGATGATATTTTTAGATTTCATGATAATACACAAGGAACAACGATTACGCTTACTTTTAATATGGACGATGAGCCAGGAATTTTATCGGATGTCTTATATATTATTGCAAAGTTTGGAGCGAATATTTTAACAATACATCAAAGTATACCAATTAATGGTGTTGCAGCTCTTAGTATTAGTATACAGATTTTGCAAACAACAAAAGATGTATCAGAAATGATAAAACATATGGAATCAAAACAAGGTGTTCACCATGTAAAGATTTTGGCAAGAGAATAAAAAAAGGGGATAAAGAGATGATTCAAGTTGCAGTATTTGGTTATGGAACCGTTGGAAGCGGAGTAGTAGAGGTTATTGAAGGAAATAAAGCTGAGATTAATAAAAAATCAGGAGCTGAGTTATATATTAAATATATTTTAGATTTAAGAGAGTTTCCGAAAGATCCATATGCGGATAGAATAGTACATGATGTAGAAGTGATTTTACAAGATAGTGATATTTCTGTTATTTGTGAAACAATGGGTGGAATTGAGCCAGCATATACTTTTACAAAAAGAGCGTTATTAAGTGGAAAAAGTGTATGTACATCAAATAAAGAATTAGTTGCGACACATGGACCAGAATTACTTAAAATTGCAAGAGAAAATAATTGTAATTATTTATTTGAAGCAAGTGTTGGTGGTGGGATTCCAATTATTAGACCATTAAATTATTCTCTTACAGCAGAAAAAATTGAGGGAATTACTGGTATTTTAAATGGTACTACAAATTATATTTTAACAAAAATGGATAAAGAAGGAGCTGATTTTTCAGATGTATTAAAAGAGGCTCAGGAAAAAGGATATGCAGAAAAAAATCCTGAAGCGGATGTAGAAGGTCATGATGCATGTCGCAAAATTGCCATTTTGTCTTCTTTGATGACTGGGAAAAATGTAAATTATAATGATATTTATACAGAAGGAATTACAAAAATTACAGCTACCGATTTTAAATATGCAAAAAAATTACAAAAGTCTATCAAATTATTAGCAGTAAGTAAGGAAACAAAAGAAGGATACATTGCTATGGTATCCCCTTGTATGATCGATATAGAACATCCTCTTTACTCTGTAAATGATGTATACAATGCTATTTTCGTTCGTGGAAATATGCTTGGAGATTCTATGTATTACGGACGTGGAGCAGGAAAATTACCAACTGCAAGTGCAGTAGTTTCGGATGTAGTAGATTGTGCAAGACATATTGGAAAAACAATCATGTGTTTCTGGGAAGAAGAAACTGTGAAATTAGCAGATGTAAAACAATCAGAAAAACAATTTTTTGTACGTGCAACTGTTGGGACAGAAGAAACAGTGAAAGAAAAATTTGGTGAAGTTGAGTTTATTCATGTTGTGGATGGAGAATTTGGTTTTTTGACACAAGTGATGACAGAAGAAAAATTTGAAGAAGCAACAAAAGAATTTGATGGAATGATTACAAGGATTAGGGTAGAAGCATGAAATATATCATCGTATTAGGAGATGGGATGGCAGATGAGCCAATTTCCCAATTAGACAATAAAACACCATTAGAGTATGCAAAGACACCATGTATGGATCGTCTTAGTAAAACAGGAGAAATTGGACTAGCAAATACAGTTCCAGAAGGAATGAGCCCAGGATCTGATATTGCAAATTTATCAGTATTAGGATATGATCCTAAAAAATATTATTCGGGACGTTCTCCACTTGAAGCATTGAGTATTGGAGTGGATATGGAAGATACAGATGTTGCTATACGTTGCAACATTGTAACGATTTCTGAAGAGGAAGCAGTATTTGAAGATAAAATCATTCTAGATCACAGTGCAAGTGAAATTAGTACAAGTGATGCTAAGATTTTATTAGATGCTGTAATAAAAGAATTACAAGAAGAAATATATCAATTTTATTTAGGAACAAGTTATCGTCATTGTTTTATCTGGAAAAATGGCGAAGTAATAGATTTAGTTCCACCTCATGATGTCTTAGGTCAAAAAATTGAAGAACATTTACCAAAAACTTTATTTTTAAAAGAAATGATGAAAAAAAGTTATGATATATTGGTGAATCATCCAATTAATATTGAACGAAAAAAACAAGGATTAAATCCAGCGAATTGTTGTTGGTTTTGGGGTGCAGGAACAAAACCTAGTCTTTCTTCTTTTGAAGAAAAAACAAACAAAAGTGGTGCAATGATATCAGCAGTTGATTTATTAAAAGGAATTGCAATAGGAACAGGAATGAAATCTATTGATGTTGAAGGTGCAAATGGTGGACTTCATACAAATTATGAAGGAAAAAAATCGGCTGCAATAAAAGCATTGTGTGAAGATGGAATCGATTTTGTATATGTGCATATTGAAGCGCCAGATGAAATGGGTCATCAAGGAAGTTTAGAAAAGAAAATAGAAGCCATTGAATATTTAGATGAAAAAATTATAGAACCAATTATAAATGAATTAGAAGAAAGAGGCGAAGAGTTTAGAATGCTTATTTTACCAGATCATCCAACGCCAGTTCGCATGAGAACACATACTTCTGATTATGTGCCATATTTACTATTTGACAGTACAAAAAAAGAAAAATATGATCAATTCTATAATGAAGTGGAAGCAAAAAAATCTGGAAACTTAGTGATGAATGGATATACAATGATTGATAAATTATTTGAAGTATAAATTAAGGGAGAGTTTTAGAACATGAAAAAGGTTGTAAAGTTTGGCGGAAGTTCTCTTGCAAGTGCAGAGCAATTTATGAAAGTAGGAGAAATTATTCGCGCAGATGAAAATAGAAAATTTGTAATTCCATCAGCACCTGGAAAAAGATTTCAAACAGATACAAAAGTTACAGATATGCTTTATGATTGTTATCAAGAAGCAGAGGCGGGTAAGGATTTTTCTGAAAAATTATCAAAAATAAAGGCAAGATATGAAGAAATTATCAAAGGTTTAGGGCTTACTTTATCTTTAGATGCTGAATTTAAAAAAATTAAAGAAGATTTTAAAAAAGCGGCAGGGGATAATTATGCGGCATCTAGAGGAGAATATTTAAATGGGATTATCATGGCAGATTATCTTGAAATTCCATTTATTGATGCAGCAACTGTTATTTTCTTTAAAGAAGATGGAACTTATGATAAAGAGAAAACAAAAAAGGTATTAACAGCACAATTGGCAAAAGTTGGACGAGCTGTAATTCCAGGATTTTATGGTGCATTACCAAATGGAAATGTAAAAACATTTTCAAGAGGAGGTTCGGATATCACAGGTTCTATTGTTGCGCAAGCTATTCATGCAGATGTATATGAAAATTGGACTGATGTATCAGGATTTTTAGTGGCAGATCCAAGAATTATTGATAATCCAAAAGGTATTGAAACTATTACTTATAAGGAATTAAGAGAGTTAGCATATATGGGAGCAACTGTATTACATGAAGAGGCGATTTTCCCAGTTCGTAAGGAAGGAATTCCTATTAATATACGAAATACTAATGCTCCAGATGATCATGGTACATGGATTGTGGAAAGTACTTGTCAAAAATCTAAATATATTATTACAGGGATAGCTGGAAAAAAAGGTTTTTGTGCAATTAATATCGAAAAAGATATGATGAATTCAGAAATTGGATTTGGTCGTAAAGTATTAAATGTTTTTGAAGATAATGGAATTTCTTTTGAACATACTCCATCAGGAATTGATACAATGACTGTATTTGTTCATCAAGATGAGTTTATGGACAAAGAACAACAAGTTGTGACAGGAATCCATAGATTGGCAAACCCAGATGCAATTGATATTGAGGCAGATCTGGCTCTTATTGCTGTTGTGGGGCGTGGAATGAAATCTACAAGAGGTACGGCGGGTAGAATTTTTTCAGCGCTTGCACATGCAAATGTAAATGTTAAGATGATAGATCAAGGTTCAAGTGAGTTAAACATTATTATTGGGGTTACCAATAATGACTTTGAAGCAGCAATAAAAGCAATTTATGATATTTTTGTTATTGTACAAATTTAACAAAAATTGGATGTACAAATAAGTGCTAATTATGTTGACTTTTGTTAGAAATAGCGATATACTTTTTGTAGTACAAAAGATAAGAAATACGAAAGACAAATTTTTACGAAAGATAACAAATACAAAAGATAAATTGTTACAAAAGATAACATACTTAAAGATAAAAAAGAGTATCAATTTATGTGATACTCTTTTATTTTTATGTTATAATTTACATTACATATAAAATATTGCTTAAGGAGTACAAGATTATGGTAGAAGAGGATTTGAGCCCAGAAGAAAAAAGAGAATTAAGAAGAAAAAGAAAAATTAGGAACTTAATTATTTCGTATATTAGTTTAGTGATTTTTTTACTTGTATTGATTATTGGTGGTATATTTGGTGGTAAATTTATATTTGATTTGTTGCAAAATAAGACAACGCAAGAAATAGTTATTGAACCTGTCATAGAAGAAGCATCTTTAGAGACAGAAGAAAGTATGCAAGAGGTAGAGACAGAAGTAGAAGTGAGTAAAGAAGACTTATTAGAAGAAGCTATTTCATCTATGATTGCCGAAATGACGATAGAAGAAAAAGTGGCTGGCTTATTTATTGTAACACCAGAACAATTAACCGCTGTAAATACTGCAATACAAGCGGGAAATGGAACAAAAACGGCATTAGAGGAATATCCAGTTGGTGGATTAATTTATTTTCAAAAGAATATTCAATCAGAAAGTCAGATTACAGAAATGATTGAAAATACAATAAGTTATAGTAAATTCCCATTGTTTATTGCGGTAGACGAAGAAGGTGGGAATGTCACAAGAGTAGCAAGCGCATTGAAGTTAGAGAATGTAGGAGATATGCAAGCAATTGGAGAAACAAACGATGAGAAAAAGGCTTATGAAGCAATGACATCGGTGGCTAGTTATCTTGCAGGGTATGGATTTAATTTAAATTTTGCTCCAGTAGCAGATGTACTTGCAAATAGTGACAATACTTCCATTGGAGATCGTTCTTTTGGTAGTGATGCAGAACTTGTATCAAAAATGGTTGTTTCAGCAATGACAGGATTAGAGGATGGTGGAGTAACTGCTGTATTAAAGCATTTTCCAGGACTAGGAGAATCAGCAGAGGATACACATGAAGGAATTGCAACAACAGAACGAACATTAGAAGAGATGCGTCAAAAAGAGTTTCTTCCATTTATAGCAGGAATAGAAGCTGGGGCAAATATGATTATGGTTGGACATATTTCAATGCCAAATGTTTTAGAAGATAATACGCCAGCATCTATTTCAAAAGAAATAATGACAGATGTGCTTAGAGTAGAATTAGGATTTCAAGGAGTAATTATCACAGATGCTTTAAATATGGGTGCAATAACAGAATATTATGCAGCTGATGAAATTGCAATCAAAGCTCTTAAAGCTGGAGCAGATATGATTTTAATGCCTGAAGATTTTAAATTAGCATATAAAGGAATAATTGATGCAGTAAAGGATGGAACAATTAGTGAAGAAAGAATTAATGATTCTTTAACTAGAGTATATCGTATAAAATATGCAGATTCTATTGAGTAGTCTATTGACATAAAAAATTTAATTTGATAAAATGTAAGTCGTTGGTTAATGGCCAATGACTTATTGCTGGCATGGCACAGATGGTAGCGCACTTCATTGGTAGTGAAGAGGTCACGGGTTCGATTCCCGTTGCTAGCTTTTTTGAAACACTGTATTGTTACAGTGTTTTTTTTATGATTGTTTTTCGGATATATGAGATATTATATGAAACTCGTTGTAATAAAATTTATCATTCGATATGATAGATTAAAGTACATTTCATATAATAAGGAGGAACTATTTTGTTAGAACAATTAAAAGAAAAAGTATTTAGTGCAAATATGAAATTGCCAAAATATGGACTTGTAACATTTACATGGGGAAATGTTAGCGGGATTGACCGTGATTTAGGATTAATTGTAATTAAACCAAGTGGAGTAGAATATGAAACAATGAATTGGAAAGATATGGTTGTAGTTGATTTGGATGGAAATATTGTTGAGGGAAATTATAAACCATCATCTGATACACCGACACATATTGAATTGTATAAAGCATTTTTGGAAATTGGAGGAATTGTTCATACACATTCTACAATGGCAACAAGTTGGGCACAAGCTGGAAGAAGTATTCCTTGCTATGGAACAACACATGCTGATTATATGTATGGAGAAATTCCATGTTTGCGCTGTTTGACAAAAGAAGAAATTGAAGATGATTATGAAAAAAACACTGGACTGCTAATTGCAAATCATTATCATGAAAAAGAGTATCAAGCAATACCAGCCGTATTATGTAAATGTCATGGACCATTTACTTGGGGAAAAGATCCATTAGATGCAGTACACAATGCTGTTGTATTAGAAGAAGTTGCAAAAATGGCATATCAAGCAGAAGTAATTAATAAGAAAATTGAAGTTGCTCCACAAGTATTGCAAGACAAACACTATAATAGGAAACATGGAGTCAATGCATATTATGGTCAAAAATAAGTGAACATAAAAAAAACAAGATGATTTTAGTCATCTTGTTTTTTTTATAAAGTTAAAACAAAATAAATTGGTGGATATGTACAATAAAAAATGAAAAATAAATGAAAACAATCATATAATGCACAAAACAACCGTATAGATATATTGAAAAACACATTAAAATGATTTAATATATGAAATATAAGAACAGGAACATAAAACAACTAAATAACGAACATAAAACAATGAAACGAACATAAAGGAGATGGGTAAATGAGTAAAATTGATGAGATTACAAAAGAAAGTTGGGTGCTTAGTACTTTTCCAGAATGGGGAACTTGGCTCAATGAAGAAATTGAAGAAACAGTAGTTGAAAAAGGTACAGTAGCTATGTGGTGGCTTGGCTGCACAGGAATGTGGTTTAAAACTCCAGGTGGTTGTAATTTAACAATTGATTTTTGGTGTGGAAATGGAAAACGAACACATGGGAATGGACAAATGGCACCAGGGCATCAAATGGCAAACATGTGTGGGGCTAGAGAGATGCAACCAAATCTTAGAGCAGTTCCATTTGTATTAGATCCATTTGGTATAAAGCAAGTAGATGCTGTTTTAGCAACACATTATCATCAAGATCATATGGATCCTAATTATGCAGCACATGTTATAAAAAGTGGAATGATGACAGTCGATGAGCATGGTAATGAAATCCCGGTTCCATTTATTGGACCATTAAAATCAGTAGAAACATGGATTAAATGGGGAGTTCCGAAAGAAAGATGTAAGATTGTAAAACCAGGAGATGTTATTAAAATTAAGGATGTAGAAATTGTTTGCTTAGATTCTTTTGATAGAACTTGTTTAGTTACAACAGATGATACTAGTGAAAATAGAGAAAACTTAGTAGGTATTTGTCCAACGGATATGGATGATAAAGCAGTAAATTTTCTAGTTAAGACAGAAGGTGGAAATATTTATCACAGTGGTGATAGCCATTATTCTATTTATTTTGCAAAACATGGAAAAGATTTTGATATTGATGTAGCATTTGGATCTTTTGGTGAAAATCCTATAGGAATGGCAGATAAAATGACATCAATTGATATTTTAAGAATGGCAGAAGCTTTACAATGCAAAGTAGTTATTCCGATTCATTATGATGTATGGACGAATTTTATGGCCGATGTGAATGAAATAAAAGTGCTATATGATATGAAGAAAGATCGATTGGATTACAAGTTTCATCCATTCTTTTGGGAGGTTGGAGGGAAATATGTATATCCTACAGATAAAGACAAAAAAGCATATCATCATTACAGAGGATTTAGAGATTGCTTTGAACATGAACCTAATTCGCCATTCCGCTCAATACTATAATTAAGAAAGGAGACAATATGTTAAGAGAATTCGTGGAAAAAAAACATTACTTATTTGTTGAAAGTGTAAGCGACTGGAAGGAGGCAATTAGACTAAGTTGTAAAACTTTAGAAGATGATAAGACGGTAGAAAAAAATTATGCAGAGGAAATAATTCGATGTGTGAATGAGTATGGTCCATATATCATAATTATTCCAGGAGTTGCAATGCCGCATTCACAAGAAGGTGCTACAGGAGTTAATAATACGGCAATTGCATTTATGAAATTAGAAAAACCAGTAGCATTTACGGAAGGTGATCCGGATACAGAGGCACAATTATTTTTTACATTGGCATCTTGTAATCATGATGTACATCTTGAAAATATGCAAAAATTATCTATGATGCTTATGAATGAAGAGGTAGTGGAAGAACTTAAAAAAGCAACAACAAAAGAAGAGCTACTAGAAATTCAGGAAAAATATTTAGATTAAATTGAAAATGGAGGATTTGTGGTATGGATATCTTATTAAATATATGGACCTATTTTGCAACAAATATTTTGCAAAAACCAGCATTTATGATTGGGTTAATTGTAATTCTAGGTTATATTTTGTTAAAAAAACCATGGTATGACGTATTAGGGGGAGGCATAAAAGCAATTGTAGGCTATATGATTTTAGCTGCTGGATCTTCGGGACTTGTTTCGAACTTTAGACCAGTTCTTGTAGGATTAAAGGATCGTTTTAATATGGATGCAATGGTAATTGATCCATATTTTGGACAGAATGCAGTAACAGCTGGGGTAGAAGAAGTTTTTGGGAAAGCATTTTCTCAAGTTATGATTTTATTATTAATTGCATTTGTTGTAAATATTTTATTAGTTAGATTTAGTAAATATACAAAACTAAGAGCACTTTTTACAACGGGACATGTACAGGTACAACAATCTGCAACCGCTTACTGGCTTATCTTATTTGCCTGTCCTTTCTTATTGAGTAATAATATGGCTATTTTAATTGTAATGGCACTTATTTTAGGGTGTTATTGGGCGGTAGGTTCAAATTTAACGATAAAACCATCACAAGAATTAACGGATGGAGCAGGATTTTGTATTGCACATCAACAAATGTTTGGATTAGCTTTCTTTTCATGGATTGCTGAAAAAATGGGAAAAGGAAAAGATGGAAAACAAAAGGCAAAAAAATTAGAAGATATTGAATTACCAGGATTTATGTCTATGTTTAATGAAAATATGGTTTGTACTTCACTTTTAATGTTAATTTTCTTTGGTGCAATCTTAGTGATTTTAGGGAAAGAGTACTTAGTAGGAGCAGGATTTATGGGTGAAGCAGATAGTTTTCTATTTTACATAATTAATACGTGCTTTAACTTTGCTGTATATTTAGCAATTTTACAATTAGGAGTTCGTACTTTCGTTACTGAATTAACTCAATCGTTCCAAGGTATCGCAAATAAACTTTTACCAGGTTCTGTACCAGGTGTAGATTGTGCTGTATCTTATGGATTTGGTTCACCAAATGCTGTTCCAATTGGATTTTTAGCTGGTGCAGTAGGGCAATTCTTAGCAATTGCAGTATTAATTATATTTAAAAGTCCAGTATTAGTTATAGCCGGATTTGTTCCAGTATTTTTTGATAATGCAACAATTGCAGTTTATGCAAATAATAAAGGTGGATTTAAAGCAGCGATTATCCTTCCTTTTATTGCAGGACTTTGCCAAGTATTTGGATCAGCATTTATTGCTAGTTGGGTTGGAATGTCAGCATATGGTGGATATATAGGAATGTTTGATTGGGCAACTGTATGGCCATTAATGACTGTTATTATGAAATTCTTAGGATACTTTGGCATTTTTATAGTAGTTGTAGGATTATTAATTATTCCACAACTACAATATTTAAAAGATAAAGAAGGATATTTCCTTATGACAGAAGATTATGAAGCGTATAAAGAATTAAAAGAAAAAAGGAAATAAGGATAAGGTAAAATAGGAGGATTTTATTATGGTAAATATATTGGTATGTTGTGCAAATGGTGCAGGAACAAGTTTAATGATGAAAATGACTACAGAAAAAGTAGTAAAAAGTATGAATATTAATTTAGGGAAAATACACCACTGTGCTTTATCAGAAGGTAAAAGTGCAGCATTACAATATGACCTTGTGCTTTGCCCATTAAATTTTATTGATATGTTTAAAGATGCAAAAGCAAAAGGTGTTACTGTTGTAGGATTACGAAATGTAATGTCAGCAAAAGAAATGGAAGAAAAATTAAAAGAAACAGGTCTTGATTTTTCCTAAACAATATGAAATAAGCGGAGATTGATATGAGAGAAAGCGAAGTACATAGTGTAAGTAAACAAATAAGGGTTGTTGTTTCAGATATGGATGGAACTTTGCTTAATTCTCAAAAGTTGATATCTGAATATACAAAAGAAAGTATACGATTATTAAAAGAAAAAAAGATAGAATTTACAGTTTGTACCGGAAGGGTTGCGCCAATGGTGGAATATTATACGGAATTGCTAGAACTTAAATATCCGATTATTACATCAAATGGTGCAGCTATCTGGGATCCAAATCAAAAAAAAATTCTTTATGAAAAAGCAATACCCTTAAATGTAGCAAATATAATTATAAAATACTGCGTTTCTAATGCACGTGATTGCAGTGTCTTAACAATGAAAACATGTTATTTTACAAAAAATAGCATTCGAATGAAAAGATTCGAACAATATAATGAAATTGCAAAGAAAAATGGATTGCAATGTATGAATTTAGAATACATTACAACTGATCAAATGGAATTATTAGAACATCCAATACATAAAATTTTGATTTATGATAAAAATCAATCTATTATAGAGAAAACAAAAAAATGGTTAAAGGATGTAATAGAGATTGATTATACAAGTTCAGAAGAAGGATTAATAGATATCTCAGCTAAAGGAGTCAATAAAGGAAATGGATTATTAGAGCTGATGAAAATTAAAAATTTAAAGAAACAAGAAGTGTGTGTATTTGGAGATTATGATAATGATATTACAATGGCAAATAATGTAAGCTTATCTTTTGCAATGGATAATGGATGTGATGAATTAAAAGCAGTTGCTACAAGAATCATTGAATCAAATGACAACGATGGAGTAGCAAAAACTATCAAAAAATTTATTCTTTGATATGAAGGTGGGGTCAATAATGAAAATGAGCAAACAGATTGTAGACAATCGACAAAAAAAAATTTTAGAAATGATTGAAAAACTAGGGGATGTAAGAGTAGATGATATTGCTGAATTTTTACAAGTTTCTAAAATGACAATACGACGAGATTTGCAAATTTTAGAAGATAATGGAATGCTTAGAAGATATTATGGTGGAGCAAGAACAATTGAAGAGCATGAAAAGGTTTTTTTAGATGAGGTGGAAGATGCACGAAATCGCATATCAAAATATGCAGCAGAATTAGTAGAAGATGGAGATACAATTTTTATTAATACAAGCAGGACTGCTTTGTCTATGATACCTTATATAACTGCAAAAAATGTTACGGTTGTTACAAATAATGGAAATGCAATTAACATTAAACATTCTCCAGAAATTACAATTGTTTTAACGGGAGGTGAACTTCGTTATATTAAAGGTGCTATGGTAGGAGAAATGGCTGTTAATAATTTAATGAAGATTACAGCAAAAAAAAGTTTTGTGGGATGTAGTGGATTAAGCATGGAATATGGAATGACAACTGATTTTTTGAATGAAGTTCAAATTAATGAAATCATGCTTTCTAGAGTTGATGGGAAAGCATATATTTTGGCAGATTCTACAAAAATTGGAAAAATAAAAGCATTTGTAAGTTGTCATATTGATGAAGTGAAAAATGTTATTTCAGATAGAAATGTATCAAAAGAAGCACTTGATTTATTTAAAGAAAAAAATATTAACGTGGATTTAGTATAGAAAGAGGGGAATATATGGTATCAAAAAAAATTACAGTAAATAATGCATCGGGGTTGCATCTAAGACCAGCAAGTATTTTATCAAAACTTGCATCAAAGTGTAAATCAGAAATATTTTTAGTAAAAGAGGATGGCTCAAAAGTAAATCCAAAAAGCGTATTATATCTTATGGGTGCAGGAATCATTAAAGGGACAGAAATTACTGTCGAATGTTCGGGAGAAACAGAACAAGAAGATTTAGAGGCTATTGTTGAAGCGATTGAGTCTGGATTAGGTGAAGCATAGGGAGGAGAAATATGATAACAAAAAGAGCTCCAAAAACCTCATCAAAAGGCATTGTAATGGGAACAGCTTATAAGATAGAAGAAACAAACTTATTAGCATCGATGTATGAAATTGAAGATAAAGAAAGCGAAAAAGAAAAATACAAAGAGTCGGTGGAATTTGTATCATCACAGATTGAAAAATTAGCAGATCATAATGAGATATTTGCAGCTCATTTAGAACTTGTATCTGATATGGCGTTAATGGACGGTATAATCTCAAAAATTGATCAAGGAATTAATGCACAAAAAGCATTAGAACTTACAGTAAATGAGTTTATCACGATTTTTGATATGATGGAAGATGAATATATGAAAGAGCGTGCTTCCGATATTAAAGATGTAGGAAATCGTTTAATGAGAAGATTGAAAGGTATAAATGAACAAGAGTTTTCTGATATAACAGAACCTGTTATTTTAGTTGCAAAAGATTTAGCACCATCAGATACTGCAAAACTTGATTTGAACAATACACTTGGTTTTATTACACAATTAGGTGGTGTTACAAGTCATGTATGTATTATGGCAAGGAGTTGGGGAATACCAGCATTGGTTGGTGTAGAATCCTTAATGGATGATGTAAATCATGGGGATTTTATAATAATGGATGCAGGTACTGGAGATGTTTTTATTAATCCAGATCATGCAATAAAAGAAGAATATAAACAACGTGCAGAGAGATTTTTAAAACAGCAAAAAGAATTAGAAAAATGTGCAAAAAATCCAGCAACATCAACAGATGGTCATACTGTTAAAGTGTGTGCAAATGTAGGAAATGTAGAAGATGTTAAAAGAGCAGCCCAATGCCACATTGATGGAATAGGACTATTTAGAAGTGAATTTTTATATATGGAAAATGATCATTTTCCAACAGAAGAAGAGCAATTTGAAGTATATAAAGAAGCAGCCCAAAATTGTGAACATGAACTTATCATTAGAACATTAGATATTGGTGGTGATAAAGAGCTACCATATTATACATTTGAATTTGAAGAAAATCCATTTTTAGGATGGAGAGCAATTCGTATTTGCTTAGAATTAGAAGAGGTTTTTAAAGCTCAATTACGAGCGCTTTTACGAGCAAGTGCTTTTGGAGATATTTGGATTATGTATCCAATGATAATTTCTGTAGAAGAATTAATACGAGCAAATGAAATTTTAGAGACTTGTAAGGAAGAGCTTCGTGTAGAAGGAAAAGAATTTAGAGAAAATGTAAAGGTTGGAATGATGATTGAAACTCCAGCATCTGTATTGAGTGCAAAATACTTTGCAAAAATGGTAGATTTTTTTAGTATTGGTACAAATGACTTAACGCAATATCTTTTAGCAGTAGATCGTGGAAACAAAAAAATTGCAAAAACATATAATTCGTTCCATCCGGCTGTTTTACATGCAATAAAACAAGTAATAGATGCTGGTCACGAGGCAGGTATTCAGGTAGGAATGTGTGGAGAATTTGCGAGCGATGTGATGGCAACAAATTTATTGTTTGGAATGGGTTTAGATGAATTTAGTGTTGCAGCTGGAGAAGTCGCAAGTGTTAAACATGCAATTCAAACTGCAGCTTATGAGGAATGTAAAAAGATCGCAGAAAAAGTATCAGAGGTGTATACCATTGAAGAGGTTATGGAAATTTTAAAGAACTCATAATCTAGAGGAGGATTTTTCGAAATGAAAAGTAATAAAATCACAACTTATAATTTAGAAAAATGTTATGCAATTTCCTTATTAAATTATAAAAATGATTCGCATATAGTTGTTGCAGCTGAAAAGCAAGATGCATGCTTGATGTTTGATTTAGATGGAAATCTTATAGAAAAAATATGGAATGGACCAGGGGGAACAATGTCCATTGTTCCTTTACCAAACCGAGAGGGAGAATTTTTAGCTACACAACTTTTTTATTCTCCAAATGACTCAAAAGAAGCAAAAATTGTGTATGTAAAAAAAGGAGAAGAAAAGTGGAATGTAACGACTGTAGCAAAAATCCCTTTCTTACATCGTTTTGATATTGTACAACGTGAAAATGAATATTATATCATTGGATGTACACTAAAAACTGGACATGAATTTAAAGAAGATTGGTCATCACCAGGAATGGTTTGTGTTGCTACATTACCAAATGATATAGAATTATATAATGAAGAAAATCAAATTGAATTTCAAATTATTAAGGATGGGCTTTTGAAAAATCATGGCTACTTTAAAGCAAAAGACGAGAATGGTGAGTATTCTCTTATAGCGACGGAAAATGGCGTTTTTATGATTCGACCTCCAAAGAGTCTACAAAATAATTGGGAGATTGTACAATTAATTTCAGAGCCGACTAGTGATATGGCATTATGTGATTTTGATGGTGATGGAGAACTTGAAATGATTACCATTGCAAATTTTCATGGAGATCAAATTAAAATTTTCAAACAAAATAATGGAATATATGAAGAACAGTATAAATATGAAGAAAAAACAGAGTTTGCACATGGTATATGGTCGTGTGATGTAGAAGGTATTGGAGTTGCTTTTATTGGACATAGAAAAGGAAAAAGAAATTTATTGGGATTTTCATTTAAAGACGGAAAATACCAAGTAGATGTATTAGATGAAAATATTGGACCAGCAAATATCTTATATTATAGCAAGAATGCAGAACATTATTTAGTCTCTACTAATAGAGAAATTGATGAAATAGCATTTTATAAATTAGAAATATAATATGTGAGAAGACAAAGTAAAGGATGATGCAGATATGAAACAATATACAATAGGCATGTATGAAAAAGCAGTACCTGCTACCTTGAATTGGAAAGAACGGCTTCAGGTTGCAAAAGAAGTTGGATATGATTTTGTGGAAATTAGTATAGATGAGACAGAAGAAAAAATTGCTAGATTAGATATGAGCAAAGAAGAACGTTTACATTTTGTTGAACTTATGAACGAAACAAATATGCCTATTCGAACATTAAATTTAAGTGGAAATAGAAAATATCCATTAGGCTGTATTGATGAAAAAGTTGCAAAAAAAGGCATGGAAATGGTTTGTAAGGCGATAGATTTTGCAGATGATTTAGGGATTCGTATTGTAATGATTCCTGGATATGATGAGTATTATAATGAATCTACAGAAGTAACAAGAGCTAATTTTGAAAAAAACTTAAAAATTGTTGTTTCATATGCAGCGAAAAAAAGTGTAATTCTTGCATTTGAAACAATGGAAACAGAATTTATGAATATGGTTTCAAAATCTGTAGAGATTGTACAAAAAATAAATTCACCATATTTAAAAATATATCCGGATATTGGAAATATGAATAACGCAGCTATTTTAGAAAATAAAAATGTATTATGTGATCTAGTATTTGGGAAAGGACATATAGCAGCTTTGCATTTAAAGGAGACAGTGCCTGGAAAGTATAGAGATATGAAATACGGAGAAGGGTGTGTTGATTTTGAAAATATTATAAAAGTTGCTTGGGAATTAGGAATTCGAAAATATGTTACAGAAATTTGGTACTTAGGCTCAAAAGAATGGAAAAAAGATTTGAAACAATCTTTTGATGCAATGTCAAAAATTTTAGATATGCAATCATAGATAGGTCCCCATCAAACTTACAAGTAAGAATTGATGGGGCTTTCTTATAGAATATAATTGCTTAAACGGTAGAATTATAATTCTGTCTTTGAAAGTTCTTTAATAAAAACCCAGTTGAAAACCTTTGTAATAACGTTTTCAACTGGGTTTCTCGCTGTAATGGACTAGGATAATGTATTATCTTCTCTTGCTTTTTAATAAATCTTTAGTAGGTTTATTTATTGTTAAAAATTAGATAAATTGTTGCGTATGCAACAAAGTGTTTTAATTATATAATATATAATTCTCACATAAATATTGTCATAAATTTAACAAATAGGAGAGAGATGAGTATGTTTTTAGAAGAAATTGAATCAATGTCAAATATTGCAAAAAACAAGATAAGTTTTATGAGAAAAAAACTATTAGCTTTTTTTCTTATGTCGATGCTTGCAGGAATTTATGTAGGACTAGGTATTATCTTAATTTTTAACATTGGAGGATTGTTAAATGCCAACGGATTTGCAGGTACAAAAATTGTTATGGGGGTAGCATTTGGAATTGCTTTAAGTCTCGTAGTATTTGCAGGATCAGAACTGTTTACAGGAAATAATTTAATTATTACGGTAGGGATTAGTCAAGGTAAGGTAAGTGTATTAGAAGCAATTAAGTTATGGATTGTATGTTGGTTGGGAAATTTGGCAGGATCAGTATTGCTTGCAATACTTTATGTACAATCGGGACTTGCCAAAGGTATAGTAGGTGAATTTATTGCAAAAACATCTGTTGCAAAAATTATAGCACCGGCTAATGAATTATTTTTCAGAGCAATTCTTTGTAATATGCTTGTTTGTCTAGCCGTCTGGTGTAGCAATAAAATGAAAAGTGAATCAGGGAAATTGATCATAATTTTTTGGTGTTTATTCGCTTTTATTACATCTGGATTTGAACACAGTGTTGCAAATATGACATTAATTGCCATAGCTGTATTAAGTCCGATAGAGGAAACAGTTACTCTTATAGGTTATTTTTATAATTTGGGGATGGTAACATTAGGTAATATGGTAGGTGGAATTGTATTAATTGCCATTCCTTATATTATTGCTGCAAAACAAAAAGAATTAGTAAATTAGAAAGAGGTGCGATTATGGGATATGTAATAACATCAAAACAAGCAAATATATGGTTTGAAGAATTATCTAAACAATATAAATTATTTGCTCCAAAAAATTTTAAAAATGAAGGAAGATATTCGGATACTGATTGTATTAGGTATGGAGAGATAACAGATATAGAAGAAATTATATTTGATAAAAAATCGGAATATTCTTTCAAAGAGGCAGTATTGCCAGTGATACAAACATTATTTTATTTCACGGAAGAAGTTGTTACAACACCAGAAATAGATAAAAGAAAAACAATGATATTTCTTAGAAGCTGTGATATGCATGCACTTAAAAGATTAGATGAAATGTATTATAAAAATGGACCAAAAGATTTTTATTATTCCGTTTTAAGAGAACATATCAAATTTGTAGTACTTGGATGTGAACAAAGTTTTGAAAATTGTTTTTGTGTAAGTATGGAAACGAATATTCCAGAAAATTATGATTTTTCACTAAATAAAAAAAATGATATATACGAAATTGATTTGAATACTTTAGAATTTCAAGATATGTTAACAAAAATTAATGCAAAAGAACAAAATGTTACAATTCCTTTTGTGACAGAAAATGAAATAACAGTTGAAATACCAGACAAGATGAGTAATAAAATTTCAAATAGTTGTATATGGGATGAATATGATGCTAGATGTATTGCTTGTGGTCGTTGCAATTTTGTTTGTCCTACATGTACTTGTTTTACCATGCAAGACATGTATTATTCTGATAATGGAAGAGTTGGAGAAAGAAGACGTGTTTGGGCGTCGTGTATGGTAGATGGTTTTACAGATGTTGCAGGAGGTGTAAGTTATCGAAAAGCAAATGGACAACGCATGCGATTTAAGGTTCTTCATAAAGTATATGATTTTAAAGAACGTACAGGATTTCATATGTGCATAGGTTGTGGAAGATGTGACGATTGTTGTCCAGAGTATATATCTTTTTCTAATAGTATAAGTAAACTTCAAGATGCCATTAAGGAGGTAAATTTATAATGATAAAAAATGATTATGTTCCATTTTCATCAAAAATAGTAGAGGTAATCAAACATACAGAGATAGAATTTACTTTTAGAATGGAGTATCAAGGTGAAGCAAAGCCAGGACAATTCTTTGAAGTATCTATTCCAAAATTTGGAGAAGCGCCTATTTCAATAAGTGGAATTGGAAACAATACTGTTGATTTGACCATAAGAAAAGTGGGAAAGGTTACAGATGAGATTTTTGAACACTATATTGGAGAACGCTTATTATTAAGAGGACCATATGGTAATGGGTTTGATGTTTCTGAGTATGAAGGTAAGGAAATATATATTGTAGCAGGAGGAACCGGGTTATCACCAGTTCGTGGTGTAGTAGAGTATTTTTATGAAAATCCAACTAAATGTAAGAAAATGACATTAATCAGTGGTTTTAAGTCATCAGATGATATCTTGTTTTCTTATGATATAGAAAAATGGAAAAAGCAGATGAATGTTATTTTAACTGTAGATAAAGCAGAGAAAGGATCAAGATACCAAACGGGATTAGTAACTGCATATATTCCTAAGTTGAAAATAGAAGATAAAAATAATATTGTAATTATAGTAGTAGGTCCACCAGCTATGATGAAATTTTCAGTAAAAGAATTTTTAGAATTGGGTATTGAAGAAAAAAATATATGGATTTCTCAAGAGAGAAAAATGTGCTGTGGACTTGGAAAATGTGGACATTGTAAAATAGGGGATGTTTATGTATGCATTGATGGTCCAGTCTTTAATTATGTAAAAGGCAAGGAATTAATTGATTAAGGAGGAATAAAGTAATGGATACTAACACAAAAAAATTAAAGAAAAATGCTTTTAGAGTAACAAAGGTAAGAGGATATACAGCATCTCGCGTTCGTGTACCAGGCGGACATCTTAATGTTAAATATTTACCTAAAATTCAAGAAATTGCTGAAAAATATGGAAATGGAACGATACACATTACAAGTCGACAAGGATTTGAAATTCCCGGCATTCCTTTTAAAGCAATATCTGAAGTTAACCTGTTATTACAAAGTTTGATTGAGGGAATGGAAATTAATCAAGATACTGTAAATGGAGGATATCCAGCGGCGGGTACACGTAATATTACAGCATGTATTGGAAATAAAGTTTGTCCATATGCTTGTTATGAAACGACTGCATTTACAAAGAAAATTGAAAAAGCTATTTTCCCTCATGATTTACATTTTAAAGTTGCTCTTACAGGGTGCTCTAATGATTGTGCAAAGGTTCGTATGCATGATTTTGGAATCATGGGAATGACATTACCACAATTTGATATTACAAGATGTATTGATTGTAAAGCCTGTGTGAATGCTTGTAAGAAAAAATCTGTAAACGCATTGAAGACACAAAACTTTCATCCCGTTAGAAATGAAGAAAAATGTATTGGCTGTGGAGAATGCATTATTAGTTGCCCTAATATGGCTTGGACAAGAAGTAAAGAAAAGTATTATCGTTTGACACTACTTGGAAGAACTGGGAAAAAAAATCCACGTCTAGGAGAAGAGTTTATTAAATGGGTAGATGAAGAAAGTATTATTAAAATTATTACAAATACATATAAGTATGTCGCAGAATATATAGATTTAACAGCACCAGGTGGAAAAGAACATATTGGCTATATTGTAGATCGTACCGGATTTGAAGAATTTAAAAAGTGGGCTTTAAAAGATGTAGTTCTGTCACCTGTTGCAGAATTAACGGAACAAATATATTGGGGCGGGATAAAATATTAAGTTTTTAAGAGAGGTATTACTCGGAAATATTCATTTTCAAATAATATTTTAACATTAAAATACTTAGGAATAAAATTTGTTTTTATAAGTTCAAATGGTGGTAACATACATTTTATTTCTCCTTGATCCATCACTAGTATTTCATCACTAATTTCAAAAGCTGAAGGGATATCATGTAAAACAAGAATAATTGTTTTATTATAGCTCTTTAGCTTTTTTATAAGGTTAAGAAATTGAATTTGATAGTCAATATCCATAAATGTAGTAGGTTCATCAAATATTACGATTGGAGTATCTTGTGCTAAAACCATTGCGATATACGCGCGTTGAAGTTCGCCACCTGATAAGTTGCTTAAGGGAGTAAAACGATGATTTTCTAAGTTCATAGTGTAAAGTGCATCGGCAATTACTTTTTCATGAAGTTTTTTTTGAGAAGAATCATTTCCTACAATATAGGGGTGTCTTCCATGTGTAACTATTTGTTCTACTAAAATATTTGACATAGTTCTATGTTGTGAAAGGTAAGAGATATTCTGTGCTCTTATTTTAGGTGCCATATCCAATAAATCATAATCATTTAGTTTAATACTTCCAGACTTAAGATTCATTAATCCAATGATTGATTTAAGTAAAGAGCTTTTTCCACTTCCATTTTTACCGATAATGCTATAAATCTTATTCGATTGAAAAGAAATAGAAATATCATGTAACACTTCTTTTTTTCCATAAAATGCGTTTATATGTTCAATTGTAAGCATTAAAATCCCCTTCCGTTGCGGTTAATAAGTATCCAGAAAAAAATAGGTACACCAATAAAAGATAATAAAATACCAACTGGTAATTCAAAAGGACGAAAAAGTGTTCTTGCTAACGTATCACAAAATAACAATAAAATACTTCCCCATAAAATACATAAAAGATAAAGTTTTTTAATTCCAGTATGGATGATAAATTTAGCACAATGAGGAATGATTAATCCGATAAATCCGATAATGCCAGAAAAGCTTACAGCAGCACCTGCTAATGATGCTGCAAAAATAAGTAAGTAAAATCGAACAGATTTTACAGATAGTCCTAATGCATGTGCAGTCTCATCACCAAGAGATAAAATCTCAAGTTGTGGTGTTTTAAAATAAACAAGTAATAAAACAAGAGCAATAATAATGATTGCTGGAGTAATGACATTGATATTTAGTGAAGATAATCCACCTATTTTAAAGGATACATGATTTGATACAATGTTCGGAAAAAAGGTATAAAAACAATCGGTAAGTGCATTAAATAAACTATTCATCGCGACACCGAAGAGAATAATCGTCATTTTAGAAATTCCATTTTTTTTTGATAATATGTAAAGGCATAAAATAACAAGAAATGCGCCAATAAAAGCAAAAATTGGTTGAATAATAGAGTTTGTTTGAAAAAACACAGTAGCAATTACTGTTGCAAATGCAGCACCAGAATTAACACCAATTATATTAGGACCGGCAAGAGGATTCCCCATAATATTTTGTAAAATAAGACCACATCCTGCTAGTGCTGCACCTGCAAAAATTGCTGCGATTATGCGAGGCAACCTTACAAGTAAGATTATCTCAGAAGACATATTTTTAGTTGCTCCGATTAATAATGCAAATATGATAAGTATAACTAGAAACACTAGGCTAAGGTGTAAAATAATATGCTCTAATATTTTATTTTTCTCCTGAGAGATAATTTGAAAGAACTTCATAGCTTTCTCCCCATCTTTTATTAGGTTTTAAATGAAATAACTCCTTGTCTAAATAGAATAATTTATTATTTTTAATAGCATCTAATGAATTCCATATTGGATTTGAATTTAACATATTTTCAAGTTGCATTCTACCTTCTTCAAATTCACCCATACAAATAACAAAAATATAGTCGGGTTGTTGAGAGATGATTTCTTCAATACTTAAATCAGTAAGCAGTGAAGTTTTGCTATCGGCAATATTTATACAACCTAAGTTTTTTAACATAGTACCCGCCATTGTGTTGCTATCTCTTACTGTAATTTTAGATTCAGAAGTTCTTAATAATAAAATTTTAGGATCTGTATTTAATTTTTTTGTTTTTATAATCTGCTGAATAGAGTCAAGAATATCTAGACCATTTTCTTTATATAAGTCTTTTCTATTTGTAATGTCTGTAAAAAAATCTAATATAGATAAATAATCATCAAATGTTTCAATATCAATAAAAATGCAAATTACACCAGATTTTTTCAATGTTTCAGCAAGTTGAATATGACTATTGATACTAGAAATAAGAAATATTAAATCTAAATTAGCAGAAATAATTGTCTCCAAAGATGGCTCTTTTAATGATCCAAGATCAATAATATCTTTTGATAATTCAAGAGATGAATCAGTAAAAGCGTCACTGGTAACAGCGGTTAGTGTTCCACCAGAAAGAGTCCAAATTTTGGCAAGGCTTCCAGATGTAGCACCTACTCTTGTAGCATTTGTAACAGTGACTTCACGATCAAGAGCATCCGTAAAAGTTAAAGACATAGTTCTTGGAATAGTGGAATGTTGGATTGTTGAACAGCCTATAACAAATAAAATATAAAATAAAAATAAGATTAATAACATTGTTCTTTTCATGCAATGCCTCCTTTAACCTCATTAGTATACTTGAAATAAAATCTATAAAATGTTGCTTGTGCAACATTTAAATAGGATTTGTTATTATAGAATACGAAACAAATTTTTTTCGTAATCTATAATACCTTCATTTTTCATAGTTGAAAGTTCTCTAGAAAGTGCACTTCGATCGGCACAAAGATAATTTGCTAGTTCGTAACGATCAAAAGGAATCTCAAAATATGTTGTATTATGTCGTTGTGCTTGTAATGAAAGATATGCAAGAATTTTTTCTCTTAATGTTTTTTTTGATATAATTTCTAGTTTTTCTAGTAAATGTTTGTTTTTATCTGCAATTAACATTACCATATTTTCAATTAGTTTATGATGAAAGATACAAGTTAGAGAGCAACTATGCATGACACGTTCAAAAGCCATGAATAATACTTTTATTTCAGTAGAAGCATAAAATGTTACAGAGGATAAATCGTCACTTCCACAAGTAAATGTTTCTCCAAATAGTTGCTTAGATTCAATATATGCTAAAATCGTTGTATTACCCCAGATATCTTCTTTGATCATATGAACAGTACCATTTAATACTAGACCAATACTCTTTACTTGTTCATTTTCTAGTGAAATATATTCTCCTTTTTTATAGGTCTTAATATAGCAACCAAGACATTTAAGCATTGGATACAATTCAGTTATTTTTATATTTTTAAATAATGCAGAATCTGAAATAAAATCAATTGAACTTTTCAAGTTATTCACCTCATAGAATATAATTGCTTTAATAGTAAAAGTATAATACAATAATAACATAACAAAAGCGAATAGATAAAGTATAATTTTAGAAAGGGTATGGGTATAAAAATGTCAAAATTTGATTCAATTATGCAAACAATTGTAGGTGGGGGTAAAATAGCAGTAGATAAATCGAAAGATCTTGCAGATAAAGCAATTGTACTTGCAGATATTACTAATATGAAAGGTCAAATCTATAGCTTGGAAAATAGTATCTTGAAAGAATATCAAGCGATTGGAAAATTATTCTATGAACAAAGCAAGGATTCAAATTTTCCAGATGTATATGATGTATATTTTAAAAATGTTGCAGAAATAAAAGAGAAAATTTCAGACTTAGAAGTTGCACTTTCAAAGAAAAAATCAACTAGTAAGTGTGAAACTTGTGAAAGTGAAGTCAAGACAGAAGATAAATATTGTGCCAAATGTGGAAGTGAGTTAAAGGATAATTATTATGATGAAGATGATTCTTATTTTCAAGATGAAACGATTTCTTTCATTAAGTCAGAACTAGATATAGACGAAAATAGTATGGAATTATAAGATTAGAATAAAAAAAACAGGGTGATATTAAACTCAATATGAGTTAGTATCACCCTGTTTTTTTATTATTGGCCGGCAGCAGCAGCCGCTGCATCAATTGCTTGTTGTGCTGCAATATTTCTTTGGTTAATTTCTTCACGCTGTTGATTTATGATTGCATCAATATTAGGATTAGACATAAATTCATAAGTGTGTTCACAGTAGGTAATTGAAGAGTTAGATTCTAAACTTCCAACAACAACTGAATTATCAGAAGTTAAAGTAGAAGAACCTCCACTAAGAGCAGTACTTTCTTGAGGAACTAAAGTTAAAACACCTTCAACTTTAAATGGGCATGCATCGCTAGCAGGTAATCTACTATGATTACAAATATTGCCTTGATAATGTACATTACAACTTGTAGATGGAACTGTGTTTTCGTCAAAATATTCTGTGTGTAATGTTCCATCACATAAACCAGGAATTGGTAAAAGTCCAGATTGCGAGCATACAGTAGTTTGAACAATTCCTTGTGGGATAGAGAAAGATTTTGATGGTAATTCTTTATGAATTTGACTCATCACTAAACGCCATAAGGATTTTGCTAAATTTCGTTCAGCAGAAGTACCAAGACTTTCATTGTTGTCATATCCGGCCCAAGTAGTTGCCGTATAATATGGAGTATATCCAGCAAACCATACATCTACATTACGAGTGGTGGTTCCAGTTTTTCCAGCAATTGCCATACCACCAAAGTTAACCGCAGTACCTGTACCTGATGTTACAACATCTTCCATAGCATCTGTTAATAAAAATGCAGTTGTTTCTTTAATTACTTGTCTAGTTGAAGGAGTAGTATTATCTAAAATTACATTACCATTACTATCTACAACTTTTGTATATAAGATTGGTTTGATATAGGTTCCGTTATTAGCAATGGAAGCATAAGCAGCATTTAACTCTAAGTTTGTAACACCTCTTGTAAGACCACCAAGTGCAGTTGCTTGTTGAATATCAGAAAAAACTCTTCCATTGATTTCTTCAGAAGAAACTAAAGTAGAAAATCCGAAATTTAATAAGTAATCGTATCCTAATTTAGGACTGATTTGAGTCAAGGTTTTTACTGTTATAATATTCATAGAATCTGTAATAGCTTTTCTTATAGAATTCAGACCACGATATCCTTTATAGTAATTGTTAACAGGAGTTCCATCTGCATAATTATATGGTGCATCATTAAAGACGGTAGCAAGCGTTAAACCTGCACTATCTAACGCAGGTGCAAATGCAGCAAGAACTTTAAACGTGGATCCAGGTTGTCTTTTTGAAGAAATAGTACGATTTAAAGTTCTGCTTGCCTCTTTTGTACCACGGCCACCAATCATTGCAACAACATAACCAGTACTTTGATCCGCAACTGTTAAAGAAACCTGAGGTTGTGGTGTAAGTGAAATCGATTCAGCAAATACGGAATCACCTGCTTTAAGTTGAGCTTCTTTATATTGTTCAATCCCTTCATAGGCAGCTTCTTGTGAAGAGTAGAGCATATTGAACTTAGAAGAAGATTTTTTAAAATAAGCTTGATACATTTCGGTGCTATGATTTTCTTTCTCACCATTTGCTTTTTCGATGGTAAGTTCATAACTTAATTGCCATTTTGTATCTGCAGGATAATTATCTTCATTTAAAAATACATCATCTGCAATTGTTTGGATACTTGGATCTTGAGTAGAATATATTTTCAAGCCACCTGTATATAACAAGGTATATGCTTGGGTATCATTATATCCTGCATCTAGCAAATCTTGAAAAACAGCTTCTGTAACAGCATCATCAAAGTAAGAGTTTATAGTAACCTCCGAATTATCTTCATTCGTTATTTGGATACGAGAATAAGGGTCATCGGCCATTGCTTCATTGTATTCTGCTAAGGTAATCATCTCAAGATTTAACATATTATCTAATACTTTTTCACGACGCGTAGCGTTATTTTCTGGATTTGTAATAGGATTAAAACGAGAAGGACTTTGTGTGATACCCGCAATAACAGCAGCTTCTGATAAGGTAAGTTCATAGACTTGCTTATTAAAATAACGTAAAGATGCGGCTTGAACTCCTAGTGTATTTTGGCCTAAATTTATGGTATTCATATAATTTAATAAAATATCACTTTTATCCATAACCTTTTCTAATTCTAGGGCTAGATATTGTTCTTGAATTTTTCGTTTAGCCTTTTCAGCAAAAGTTTCTTCGGTAACCCAATCTGTAAATACACTGTTTTTAAGTAACTGTTGTGTAATTGTACTAGCACCTTCTGAAAAACTAAAACCATTGCTAATACCTACAAACGCTGCACGGAAAATACCACGAATATCAATACCATTATGTTCGTAAAAACGTTCATCTTCAATTGCTACAAAAGCATTTGCTAAGTGTGTTGGAATTTTATCGTTAGTAACAGGAATTCTATTTGAATTCTGAGCAACTAATTTTGCAGTTTGATTGCCTTGGCTATCATAAATAAAAGTAGAAAATCTTGTTGGTTCTACAGCTACATTTGATATATCGGGTGCAGTTTCAATAATCCCTTTAAGTATTCCGAAACCAGCACTGATTCCTATGATTCCAATAGACAACACACAAACTATGCATACTTGTAGAAACAAAAGCGTAATCTTTTTGCCCCACTTTGTTCCAGTTGAATTCAGTGCCTTTTTTTTATCAGTGACACCTTTTTTGCCATAATTCATGAATTATGCCTCCTTAAAATTACTTCTATGTTATAAATAAATGACTTTGTAATTATATCAAAAAAAAAAAGGTAAATAAAGGATTTTCTTCTTTCTTTAGAATTGTTCACATATTTTTAAAGTTTTATGCTTTTGAGTAAATAATATTTATTGAAAAAATGATGGAAAAGGGTGAGATAATCTAGTAAGATATTTTAGGAGGAATAGTAAAAATGAGCAAAGAAAATAAATATTATTATATTGACAAAGGTGTAACTTGTGAGTTAATAGAAAAAAAATCTAAATTTATTGCAACAAGTAAAATTGTGGAATCAGAAGAAGAAGCAATTTTATTTATAGAAGAAATGAAAAAAAAATACAAAGATGCAAGACACAATTGCAGTGCATTTATTGTAGGAGAAAGCGCTCAGATTATGAGATGCAGTGATGATGGGGAACCTACTCAAACTGCTGGGAAACCAATGTTAGAAGTACTAATTGGCATGAATCTTACAAATGTGGCTGTAGTAGTTACTAGATACTTTGGAGGTGTTTTGTTAGGAACGGGAGGATTAGTTAGAGCATATACTGAATCCGTTCAAAATGTACTGCGTCACAGTACTTTAAAAACATTTTCGGTAGGTAGGCAGTTGCAGATACAAATAGATTATGGGAAAAGTGGGAAAATGCAGTTTTTATTAGAAAAGAATAAGTGTAGATTGATAGATATACTTTATGGTGAGGAGGTTGTTTTTGAGTTTTTAGTCAAAGAGGAAGCCTATGAAATACTACATACTGAGCTTATGAATCTTACAGCAGGACAAATAAATATAATAAAAGAAGAAAGAGGAATAAAGGTATGGGAAGAATCTGTGAAATGATTCGTACAAAAAGTATGGATGGAGCTATGTTAAAATGGATTGCAATTATTACAATGTTAATAGATCACATTGGTGCAACTATTGTGTTAGAAATATTAAAAGCTTCGAATTACGCACCATATTTATTTGCATTGTATACAGGAATGAGAGTGATAGGTCGTATTGCTTTTCCAATATTTTGCTTTTTATTAGTGGAAGGGATTTTTAAAACAAGCAATAAAGTAAAGTATATTGTTCGGTTAGGAATTTTTGCATTATTGTCAGAAATACCATTTGATTTATCAATTTTTAGAACAATGTTTGACTTTGAACATCAGAATGTTTTTTTTACGCTCTTAATTGGAGTGGTAGCCATTAGTATTTGTGAAAAAATTAGAGAAAATGAAAAATTGATCATTGTAATGAAAACTATATCTTATGTTGCGACTTGTTTCGCTGGAATGGTGTTAGCTTGGTTTTTAAAAACAGATTATTCTGCCTTTGGAGTATTTTTAATTCTTGTTTTATATTTTGTGAAATATAAGACCATAAATCAAAATATGGCAGGTGTCCTAGCAATTATCCTTGGAAGTATTATATTTTCGATTTCATTTACAGAATTTTTTGCTATTGCAGCTTTTTATCCAATTAGTATGTACAATGGAATAAGAGGAATGCAAAATAAATGGATATTCTACATTTTTTATCCAGCCCATTTATTTGTTTTATACATTATTGTAATAATGTTATGCCTATGATAAGATGATAATAGGAATCATTATCAAGAAAATGGAGGGTATTTATGAGCAAACATCAATCTTTAGAAAAAAGAATTCCCATTTCTCAAACAAATCCAAGTATTGTAAGGGATGAGGAAAAATGTGTTTTGTGTGGGGCGTGTAAAAGAGTGTGTGTGGAAGAAATTGCAGTGGGAAAAATGTATGATTTAGAGAGTTGCAATGATGAACCTATTTGTATTCATTGTGGACAATGTGCAAATGCTTGTCCGGTTAGTTCTATTACGGAAAAATATGAATATGAAGAAGTAAAGAAGGCAATTCTTGATCCAGAAAAAATCGTTATTTTTTCTACATCTCCATCTGTACGGGTAGGACTTGGGGAAGAGTTTGGAATGGAGGCTGGAAGTTTTGTAGAAGGAAAAATGATTGCAGCGCTTAGAGTTTTGGGAGGTGATTATGTACTTGATACAAATTTTGCGGCAGATTTAACTATTATGGAAGAGGCGGCAGAGTTAGTTAGTCGTGTTGCCAATAAAACAGGTCCATTGCCACAGTTTACGAGTTGTTGTCCAGCATGGGTTGAATTTGTAGAAACCTTTTATCCATCGTATCTTGTTCATTTATCAACCGCAAAAAGTCCAATTGGTATGCAAGGACCAACTATTAAAACTTATTTTGCAAGTCAGAAAAAGTTAGATGTAAGTAAGATTGTAAATGTAGCATTGACACCTTGTACTGCGAAAAAATTTGAAATTCGTAGAGAAGAGATGAGTGATGCATCAAAAGAACTTACTATAGATGGACTGCGAGATATGGATTATGTTATTACTACTAGAGAATTAGCAAAATGGTTAAAAGAAGAAGGAATTTCATTTGAAAAATTAGAAGAGAGTGATTACGATAATTTATTAGGTGCAGCATCAGGTGCAGGGGTGATTTTTGGAAATACAGGTGGAGTAATGGAAGCTGCATCTAGAACTGCTTATTATTTTGTTACAGGAGAAAATCCACCAGAAGATTATTTGGAATTTAATGCGGTGCGTGGTATGGATGGACTAAAAGAAGCAAATGTTACAATGGGAGGAATTCCCCTTCGTTTGGCAGTTGTACATGGAGAAGCTAATGCAAAAAAAGTATTAGATCAAATGGATGCCGGTATTGTGAAGTATGATTTTATTGAGGTGATGAATTGTAGAGGGGGCTGTATTGGTGGAGGTGGACAACCAAAAACAGATATTTTTAATCCAGATAATGCAAGAAAAGCAAGAATAGAATCTCTTTATAAAAAGGATAAAGGAATGTCTTTAAGATTTAGTCATGAAAATCCAGATATTCAAAAAGTATATCAAGATTTTTATGAAAAACCAGGCAGCCAAAAGGCAGAGAAGATGTTACATACCATTTATACAGATCGTAGTGCTAATTTAGGAATAAAAGGTAAAATAGGATAAAGAAAAAGGAAGGAGCAAAGTGCTTCTTCCTTTTTCTTTATTATTTATTGCCAGATCTTTTTCTCATGGTAGCATCTAAGATTTTTTTTCTAATACGTAGACTTGTAGGTGTAACTTCTAATAATTCGTCGACATCAATATATTCTAAAGCTTGTTCTAAGCTTAAAACTCTTGGTGGGGAAAGACGAAGTGCATCATCTGCTCCAGAAGAACGTGTATTTGTTAATTGTTTTTTCTTACAAACATTAATTTCGACATCTTCTGCTTTACCAGTTTGACCAATAATCATACCACTGTATACTTTTTCACCAGGTCCAATAAATAGAGTTCCACGGTCTTGTGCATTATATAAACCATAAGTAATTGCCTCGCCTGCTTCAAAAGCAATAATGGATCCTTGTTTTCTATATTGTAAATCTCCGCGATATAAATCATATCCATCAAAAGTAGTATTAATAATACCATTTCCCTTTGTATCAGTTAAAAATTCTCCACGATATCCAATTAAACCACGAGATGGAATTGCAAATTCAAGACGAGTATATCCGCCATTTGCCGGGCTAATCCCTTGTAATTCACCTTTACGGTTACTTAACTTTTGAATAACGCTTCCTGAGAATTCTTCTGGTACATCGATATAGGCAATTTCCATTGGTTCTAATTTTTGTTGACGTTCATTTGTTTTGTATAATACTTCTGCTTTAGAAACGGCAAATTCAAATCCTTCACGTCTCATGTTTTCTATTAATACAGATAAATGAAGCTCACCACGTCCAGAAACTTTAAAACACTCTGTACTTTCTGTTTCTTCAATACGAAGAGAAACATCTGTATTTAATTCTTTAAATAAACGTTCTCTTAAATGTCTACTTGTAATAAATTTTCCTTCTAAACCAACTAAAGGAGAATCATTTACCATGAAATTCATAGAAATAGTAGGTTCTGAAATCTTTTGGAATGGAATTGCCTCTGGATTTTCAAGAGAGCAAAGTGTATCTCCAATATGAATATCAGAAATACCTGAAATTGCAACTATTGTACCAATGGTTGCTGAAGTAATTTCTACTTTTTCTAAGCCATCATATTCATATAATTTAGAAATTTTTACTTTTCGTTGTTTATCAGGCTCATGATGATTTAATAATAGTACTTCTTGATTGATCTTAATACTACCATTATCTACTTTACCAACACCAATTCGACCAACGTAGTCATTGTAATCAATTGTACTAATTAATACTTGAGTACTTGCATCAGGATCTCCAGCAGGTGCAGGAATATAGTCAAGAATTGTTTCAAATAAAGGAACCATAGTAGTTCCAGGATCTTCAAGTGTAAGGGAAGAATAGCCACCTTTTGCCGATGCAAATACAAACGGACAATCAAGTTGTTCTTCACTTGCGTCAAGATCTAAGAACAATTCTAAAACTTCGTCTATTACTTCATTAGGACGTGCTTCTGGTCTATCGATTTTATTAATACAAACAATAACAGGAAGGCCTAATTCAAGGGCTTTTTTTAGAACAAATTTTGTTTGTGGCATAGCGCCTTCAAATGCATCGACTACTAATACAACGCCGTTTACCATTTTTAAAACTCGTTCAACTTCGCCTCCGAAATCAGCATGTCCTGGTGTATCGATTATGTTTATTTTTGTGTTTTTGTAAGTAACCGCAGTATTCTTTGATAAAATTGTAATTCCACGTTCCTTTTCAATATCATTAGAATCCATAATACGTTCTGTTATCGCTTGATTTTCACGAAAAACACCACTTTGTTTTAGTAATTCATCTACTAGTGTTGTTTTTCCATGATCAACATGGGCAATTATGGCAATATTTCTAATATCTTCTCGTAACTGTTTCATTATATTGGGTTGCTCCTTTCAGCATATCTACCTATTTATATATGATTTTTTCAAACTTGATTAGTATAGCACTATTTTACATAAGGTGCAACTTATTTGAATGCTAAGACATTAGAAAGTTGAAAAAGAAAAATTGTATTTTTGTGCGATAGCTTAAACTTCTCAAAATGAAAAAATTAAATATAATAATAATACATGACAGGAAAAAATTCTTTATGTAAGAAGGGGGAACAAATAATGACAGACAAAGTTATTGAAAACAATCAAGTAGTAGTAATGGGAAAAATAGTGGGAGAATTTCTTTATAGCCACGAAATTTATGGAGAAGGATTTTATATGGCAGATCTTTTAGTCGAAAGATTAAGTGATTCGGCAGACATCATTCCAATTATGGTTTCAGAGAGATTGCTAGATGTAAATGAAGATTTACAGGAGGCGAAAGTGGTTGTGAGTGGTCAATTTCGATCTTATAATAGACACGAAGAAAAGAAAAATCGATTGATTTTATCTGTTTTCGCAAGAGAGATTGAAAAAGTAGAAGAGTTAGAAAATAGTGTTCGAACAAATCAGATTTATTTAGATGGATATATTTGTAAAGAACCTATATATAGAAAAACTCCTCTAGGAAGGGAAATTGCAGATTTGTTAATTGCAGTAAATAGACCTTATGGAAAATCAGATTATATACCGTGTATATGCTGGGGAAGAAATGCAAGATTTGCCAATAGTTTTACTGTAGGTACAAGATGCGGTATTTGGGGAAGAATTCAAAGCAGGGAATACATGAAGAGAATAGGGGAAGAAGAGATGGAAAAAAGAGTTGCTTATGAAGTCTCGGTAAGTAAATTGGAATTATTAGAAGATGAATTAGAAGATACATATGAATTTGTTGACAGATAACATTGACTTTGATATGATAATAGAAATTAATTGTGATAGAGGTTGCGTGATTTATGAGTAGCTTTTCGGATATGGCAGGCATAGATGAAAAAAAGTGAAAGGAATGAGCGCCGAAAGAAAAAATCACCTGTACGTTTTTTCTTGGGCATATAATGAATAATTATATGACTGTCATCTTTTTTAGATGGGGTGCTATCGTAACTGTTCTTAAAGTTTACGTGACCGACCCTTTTTGGGTCGGTTTTTATTATGGAATCAAGGATTGAAAATGTGGTAAGTCACAGAAATGGAGGAAAAAATGGCAATTTTTAAGGGAGCAGGTGTGGCAATTGTTACGCCATTTAAAGAAAATGGAGATGTAAATTATGAAAAGTTTGCAGAACATATTGAGTTTCAAATTGAACATAAAACAGATGCAATTATAGTATGCGGAACAACGGGTGAAGCATCTACTTTGTCGCATGAAGAACATTTAGAAGTGATTCGTTTTTGTGTAGAAAAAGTTGCGAAGAGAATACCGGTAATTGCAGGTACAGGATCAAATTGTACAAGCACTGCAATTTTTTTATCGAAAAAAGCACAAGAGTTAGGGGTAGATGGATTATTAATAGTAACACCTTACTATAATAAGGCAACACAAAAGGGACTTTTTGAACATTTTGGAATGATCGCTGAAGCAGTTACGATCCCAATTATTTTATATAATATTCCAGGAAGAACAGGCGGAGTGAATATTTTACCTGAGACTATTGTTAATCTTTGTTTAGAGTATGACAATATTGTTGGAGTAAAAGATGCAACAGGTAATATTTCCCAAGTTGCTAAGCTTATGTCTATCTCAAATGGAGAAGTAGACTTATATTCAGGAAATGATGACCAAATTTTACCACTATTATCACTTGGTGGAATTGGAGTAATTTCCGTATTATCTAATGTTGCGCCAAGACAAACTCATGATATTTGTGAAATGTTTTTTGAAGGAAAAGTGGAAGAAAGTAGATTGTTACAATTAGGAGCACTTGATTTAATTGATCAATTATTTTCAGAGGTAAATCCAATTCCGGTAAAAAAAGCAATGAATTTAATGGGAATGGAAGCTGGTATTTTAAGAAGACCACTTACAGAAATGGAAGAAAAAAATGCCGTTTTACTTGAACAAGCAATGAAAAATTATGGAATTCTATAAAGGAGATTACGAATAAGATGACAAAAATAATTATGCATGGATGCAATGGAAAAATGGGACAAGTAATTTCAAATCTTGTAAAAGAAGATGAAAATACAACAATGGTAGCTGGAATTGATGTTTCAAATCATATACAAAATGAGTATCCAGTGTTTAAAAATATCAAAGAGTGTAATATAGAAGCAGATGTTATTATTGATTTTGCCTCAGCAGTGGCAGTTGATGAGTTATTAGACTATTGTTTAGAAAAAAGTATTCCATGTGTACTTTGTACCACTGGTTTATCAAAAGAGCAGTTAGAGAAAGTTGATGAAGTTGCCCAATCGGTAGCCGTACTAAAATCAGCAAATATGTCATTGGGAATAAATATGCTTTTAAAATTATTAAAAGATGCAACTGCGGTATTAGAACCTGCTGGATTTGATATTGAAGTAGTAGAAAAACATCATAATCAAAAGATTGATGCACCTAGCGGAACTGCATTAGCTTTAGCGGATTCGATAAATGAAGAATTAAATAATGAATATGAATATATATATGATAGAAGCAAAACAAGAGAAAAAAGAACAAAAAAAGAGATTGGAATGTCTGTTATTAGATGTGGCACAATTGTAGGAGAGCATGATGTTATTTTTGCAGGAGAAGATGAAGTAATCACATTTTCTCATACTGCCTATTCAAAAGCAGTATTTGCAAAAGGAGCAATATGTGCAGCAAAATTCTTGCACGGCAAAGAAAAAGGCATGTACAATATGAGCGATGTCATCAATTCATCAATTTAAAGGAACTCTTTACAGAGTTCTTTTTTTTGTTATAATTAAAGATAGAGAATTAAGGAAAAGTAATAGGGGAAACGGAGAATAATTATGGATAAAATGGAACTAATGTATTTAAAAAGTTTGGCAAAGCAATTTCCAACTATTGCGTCAGCATCGATGGAAATTATAAATTTACAAGCGATTCTTAACTTACCAAAGGGAACGGAGCATTTTTTGACAGATATACATGGTGAGAGCGAACAATTTAATCATGTTTTAAAAAATGGTTCAGGGTCTGTTAAGAGAAAAATAGATGATGAGTTTGGAAATACTTTGAGTCAAAAAGATAAAAAGAGTTTAGCAACTTTGATTTATTATCCTCAGGAAAAATTAGATATTGTTATGAAAGAAGAGGAACATATTGAAGATTGGTATAAGGTTACATTATTTCGTTTAGTGCAAGTGACAAAAAGAGTATGTAGTAAATATACTCGCTCAAAAGTTAGAAAAGCCCTTCCAAAAGAATTTGCTTATATAATAGAAGAGTTAATTACTGAAAAGGAAGAGTTAGTAGATAAAGAGGCGTATTATAATGAAATTATCAATATGATCATAAAAATTGGACGTGCACCAGATTTCATAATTGCGCTTAGTCTATTAATTCAAAGAATGGTAATTGATCATTTACATATTGTGGGAGATGTATTTGATCGTGGAAAGGGTCCTCATATTATCTTAGATACATTAATTGATTATCATTCCGTAGATATTCAATGGGGAAATCATGATGTTGTTTGGATGGGAGCAGCAAGTGGTGAGGAATGTTGTATTGCAAATGTAATTCGTATGTCAGCAAGGTATGGGAATCTTGATACGATTGAGGAAGGATATGGAATTAATTTAATTCCATTAGCAACGTTTGCACTTGAAACATATAAGGATGTAAATTGTGATGTATTTAAGATTAAATTTAATACAGATTATAATACAAAAGATTTAGAATTAGATACAAAAATGCATAAAGCAATTGCTATTATTCAGTTTAAATTAGAGGGGCAATTGATTCGTAGAAATCCAGAATTTAATATGGAAGATAGAAATTTATTGCATAAAATAGATTACAAAAAGAAAACTATAGAAGTATATGGAGAGACATATCCAATCCTTGATTGTGATTTTCCAACAGTAGACCCAAAAGATCCTTACAAATTAACAGAAGAGGAGGCTCATGTAGTAGAAAGATTAAAACAAGCCTTCTTAAAAAGTGAAAAATTACAAAAACATGTGAAGTTTTTGTTTTCCAAAGGTGGATTATATAAAATTCATAATTCGAATTTATTATATCATGGTTGTGTTCCACTTGATGAGAAAGGTAACTTTTTGAAAGTGAATATTTTTGGAAAAGAATATTACGGAAGACAGCTATATGATACATTAGATACTTATGCTAGAAAGGGATATTATTCTACAGATCTTGAAGAAAAGAGAAAAGGAAAAGATATTCTTTGGTTTATTTGGGCAGGACCAAATTCACCAGTATTTGGAAAAGATAAAATGACAACTTTTGAACGTTATTTTGTGGAAGAAAAAAGTACCCATAAAGAAATGAAAAATGCATATTATAGACATTTTGATAATGAAAATGTATTAAATAATATATTGAAAGAATTTGGATTAAGTACAAAAACTTCTCATATTATAAATGGCCATGTTCCTGTTGAATTAAAAAAAGGGGAAACACCGATTAAATGTGATGGAAAATTATTAATTATTGATGGTGGTTTTTCGAAAGCATATCAGGAAAAAACAGGAATAGCTGGATATACATTAGTTGCAAATTCTAGAGGAATGAGATTAGTAGCTCATGAATATTTTGAATCAAAAGAATCTTCCATTATAAAAGAAACGGATATTATATCGGATAGTTTCTTTGTAGAAACTTCATCAAATAGAATTCGAGTTGCAGATACTGATATTGGTATTGAATTATCAGATAGCATCAATCAATTAGAGAGATTACTAAAAGCTTATAGAGATGGTATTATTGTCGAAATGTAAATGTGAGTTTTCGTATTGTAAACCATATCATCTAAATTGTTGCTAGTATTGTTTTGACAAGATGATACTAGCAATAGTAGTAAAAAAGTAATGGTAAGTAGTAGAGTTTTTTTCATGAATTATCCTTTTTTGTTGATTTATTAATAGTATTACAAATATCAAAAAAAATATTCATGTGAAATAGTAGGAGGATTTTCATGAGATTTAGACCTTGTATAGATATTCATAATGGAAGTGTAAAACAAATAGTAGGTGGAAGTTTATTAGATCAAGGAGATTATGCGAAGGAAAATTTTGTTTCCGAATATGATGCTGTGTTTTATAGTAACCTTTATAAAAAAAGTAATATAAAGGGGGGGCATATTATTTTATTGAATCAAGAAAGTAGTCCATATTATGAAACAACAAAAAATCAAGGGATTCAAGCACTAAACGCGTATCCAAATGGTTTGCAAATTGGTGGTGGTATTCATACCAAAAATGCAACTTCTTTTATAGAAGCTGGAGCTTCACATGTAATTGTTACTTCTTTTGTTTTTAAAGATGGAAAAATAAATTATGAAAGTTTAGAGGCATTAGTTGAAGTAGTTGGAAAAGAAAAAATTGTTCTTGATTTAAGTTGCAGAAAAAAAGAGAACGAATATTATATTGTAACAGATAGATGGCAAAAATTTACAACAGTAAAATTAACAAATGAAACATTTGATTTTTTTGCAAAGTATTGTGATGAATTTTTAGTACATGCAGTAGACGTAGAAGGAAAGTCAAATGGGATAGAAGAAGACTTATTGCAAATATTAGGAAATTGGAATAAAATTCCTATTACGTATGCAGGAGGTGTTGCAAGTTTTGCGGACTTGGAACAATTAAAGAAACTTGGAAAAAATAAAATAGATGTAACAATAGGAAGCTCTCTTGATTTGTTTGGCGGACATATGGAGTATGAGAGAGTATTATCGTATTGTAAAGAATAAAAAAGCATAATAAAAGAACCAGTCATTTGACTGGTTCTTTTATTAATCTATTAAACTGCTTGCTAATTCATAAAACTTTAAGTTATATCGAAAAGGCACGTCGTATAATGATTAAGTGCTATAAGAGTAAGTAAACTTATTCTTATATTTTGTTAACGTTTACTGCTTGAGGTCCTTTGTCTCCGTTGATAACTTCAAATTCTACTGCAACGCCTTCTTCTAAAGATTTGAAACCTTCCATAACAAGACCTGAGTAGTGAACGAAAACATCGTTTCCTGCTTCGTCAGAGATAAATCCGTAACCTTTTTGGTTGTTAAACCATTTTACTGTACCTTTGTTCATTTTCGTAGTCCTCCAAAAATTATATATCGTTGCACTCTGCAACAACTGTATAATAACACAACTAGATTCAAATGTAAAGCTAAATAATGTAATGATTACTAGTTTTATGGTAAAAAATGTAAATAATTTACTTTTTAAATAAAAAAGAGACTATAAATTTTCTTTATTCATTCTCTCAAATATTAAATCGTAACCATCATTTCCATAATTTAAAGAGCGGTTTACACGACTAATTGTTGCGGTAGATGCTCCTGTTTTCTCAGCAATCTCAAGATATGTCTTTTTTTGTTTTAACATACGTGCTACTTCAAAGCGTTGAGAAAGCGAAAGTAATTCATTGACTGTGCATAAATCTTCAAAAAAATTATAGCATTCAGACATATCTTCTAAACATAAAATGGCATGAAATAGTTGGTCCACAGCTTCCGTTTTTATTTTTTTATTCATGTTTAAGACTCCCTTCTTTACACTTACTATAAGATTTTAACATACTAAAGTTGTAAAGTAAAGATACCACTGTTTAAACATTTGTTTCACATTGCAATGTAGTATTAAATACTATATAATGAAATATAATAACAAGAGAAAGGTGTGATAGCAAAATGACAATTGATACAGACGATTTACTAAATAGTATGTTGGAAAGTTTATCGCGTATAAGTTATATAAAACCAGAAGATATTCCAAATATTGATTTGTATATGGATCAAGTTACAACTTTTATGAATAGCAGGTTAAAGGAATCAACAAGAAATCCAGATGAAGATAAAATATTAACAAAAACTATGATTAATAATTATGCTAAAAATAATATTATACCACCACCTATTAAGAAAAAATATTCAAAAGAACATATGTTGATGTTGATTTTTGTATATTATTTTAAAGGAGTTATTTCTTTTCATGATATTGAAAAGTTATTATCTCCAATTTCAGAAAAATATTTTGATTCAGAAAAAGAGTTTAATATTGAAGACATCTACAAAGAGGTATTTGAACTCGAATATGGACAAGCAAAAAGTATGCAAGAGGATATATTAAAGAAGTTTAATCTTGCGCAAGAAACATTTGAAGATGCAAGCGAAAATGAAGCACAGTATTTAAAAACATTTTCATTTATATGTCTTTTGAGTTTTGATGTATATGTAAAGCGACTATTAATTGAAAAAATAATTGATGGTTTTTCAGAAGATAGCGAAGGGAAAGACAAAAAAGAGTAAAGATTTTAGGAGAATTTGTAACAAAAATAAAATAGAATCGTATTATATACCATCAGTATAAAATTTGGAGGAATGAAATGAAGAAGAAACTGATGGTATTATTTTGTGCCATAATGTTACTATCCAGTTCTATAGTAGGATGTGGAGAAAAAGAAAGTACACTAGTTGACGTTACATTAAATGAAGTTGCGCATTCTATTTTTTATGCACCAATGTATGTAGCGATTGAAAATGGATACTTTGAAGAAGAAGGAATTAACCTTACATTAGTTACGGGATTTGGAGCAGATAAAACGATGACAGCATTGCTGACACAAGAGGCGGATATTGGATTTATGGGGCCAGAATCAACTGTATATACATATATTGAAGGAATGGATGACTATGCAGTGAATTTTGCACAATTAACACAACGAGCAGGAAATTTTTTGGTAGCAAGGAAACCAGTAGAAAACTTTGAGTGGTCTGATTTAAAAGGTACTTATGTATTAGGAGGACGTCAAGGTGGAATGCCAGAAATGGTATTTGAATACATCTTGAAAAAACATAATCTAGTAAAGGGTGAAGATTTAGAAATTGATCAAAGTATTGATTTTGGATCTACAGCTGCAGCTTTTTCCTCGGGAACAGGTGATTATACAGTAGAATTTGAACCTCACGCGACTGCTTTAGAAGAAAAAGGGGATGGTTATGTTATTGCATCATTAGGTGAAGAATCGGGATATGTACCGTATACAGCATTTAGTGCAAGAAAAAGTTATATAGAAGAAAATCCAGATATTATACAATCTTTTGTAAATGCATTACAAAAAGGAATGGATTATGTAAAAGAAAATACACCAGAAGATATTGCAAAAACAATAGCACCACAATTTTCGGAAACACAGTTAGAAACATTAACAACAATTATTACAAGATATTATGATCAAGATACTTGGAAAGAGGATTTAATATTTAAGGAAGAAGCATTTACTTTGTTACAAGATATTTTATTAGATGCAAAAGTAATTGATAAGAGTGTAGAATATTCAGAACTTGTTAATACAACATTTGCAGAAAGCGCAGCAAAATAATAATAGAAGAGGGGATTAGATCCTCTCTTTTTTATGGAACAGTAGAAACCTTATTTTTTGTATTTATATAAATATTGTTATGTGATATAATGATTCGAAAATATGAGATAAGAGAAATTAGGGAAGAATTTATGAGTAAATATGATACATTAAATGAAGAACAAAAAGCAGCAGTTATACATACAGAAGGACCACTTTTACTTCTAGCAGGAGCAGGAAGTGGGAAGACAAGAGTATTAACACATCGAATTGCATATATGATAGAAGAACAAGGTATAAATCCATGGAATATTTTAGCCATTACATTTACTAATAAAGCAGCAGGGGAAATGAGAGAGAGAGTAAATGATATTGTAGGGTTTGGAGCGGAACAAATTTGGGTAGCAACATTTCATGCTACTTGTGTTCGAATTCTTAGGCGACATATTGAGTTAATTGGATATGATAATAATTTTACAATTTATGATACAGATGATCAAAAAACTGTTATTAAAGAAGTTTGTAAAAAATTAAATATTGATACAAAGCAAATAAAGGAACGTGCAATTTTAAGTGCAATATCAACTGCAAAAGATGAATTAATTACACCTGAAGAATATCGACTAAATGTTATGGGTGATTACGGGAAAGAAAAACTTGCGAATGTATATAAAGAATATCAAACAACACTTAAAAAAAGTAATGCATTGGACTTTGATGATATTATTGTTAAAACAATTGAGCTATTTAAGTTAAGACCAGATGTATTAGAAAATTATCATAATCGTTTTCATTATATCATGGTAGATGAATATCAAGATACCAACACAGCGCAATTTGAACTTATTAGGTTGTTAGCACTTTCAAAAAGAAATTTATGTGTAGTTGGAGATGATGATCAATCGATTTATAAATTTAGAGGTGCGAATATTAGCAATATTCTTGATTTTGAAAAAGTATATTCAGATGCAAGAGTTATTAAACTAGAACAAAACTATCGTTCTACTAAAACTATATTAAATGCTGCAAATGCTGTAATTCAAAATAATTTAGAACGAAAAGACAAAGCATTATGGACGAGCAAAGAAGAAGGAAATAGAATTCATTTTAGACCTTTTGAAAATGCATATGAAGAAGCAACATATATTGTACATGACATAAAAAGAAGAATTAGAGAAGATGGAAAGTTGTATAAAGATTGTGCTATTCTTTATCGTACAAATGCACAATCGCGTATTTTAGAGGAACATTTTGTAAGAGAAAATATCCCATATGATTTAGTTGGTGGTACAAATTTCTATTCTAGACGTGAAATTAAAGATATTTTGGCTTATTTAAAGACCATTGATAATGGAAAAGATGATGTGGCAATTAAACGTATTATTAATGTACCAAAAAGAGGAATCGGTGCAACTACACTTACAAAAATACAGGAGTATGCGGATGAAAATAATATAACATTTTTCGAAGCGTTATTAAGAGCAAGTGAGATTACATCTTTAGGTAGAAGTTTTGTGAAATTAGAGCCGTTCATTCAAATGATTCAAGTATTTCGTTCGAAAATGGAATATTATTCTCTTGAAGAACTTGTAAAAGATGTAATAGATACTATTTCTTATGAAAAATATTTAGAGGAAATGTATGAAGAAGATGCTCAAGATCGAATTGAAAATGTGAACGAACTTATTAGTAAAGTTGTCTCTTTTGAAGAAGCAAAAGAAGAAAATAACGAAAAAGCTTCGTTAAGTGTTTTTCTAGAAGAAGTTGCATTAGTAGCAGATATTGATCGCATTGACGAAGATGATAATAGAGTACTTATGATGACAATTCATGCCGCAAAAGGTTTGGAATTTTCTTGTGTATATTTGGCGGGTATGGAAGATGGAATATTTCCAAGTTATATGACGATAGTAGATGATGATAAGTCTGCAATGGAAGAAGAAAGAAGACTTGCTTATGTTGCAATCACAAGAGCAAAAGATGATTTAACAATTCTTTCAGCAAAAATGCGAATGATTCGAGGGGAAACACAATATAATGCAGTTAGCAGATTTGTAAAAGAGATTCCGTTTGAATTTTTAGATAATAAACCACCGTCATCAAGAAAAGATCGAGAGATGTATGGAGAAGATTCAATTCAAAGAAGTTCTTTTAAATCAAAACCTTTTCAAGGAATGGGAAGTAGTGGAGCAGATTTTTTCCAAAACAATCCGAGAAAACAAATGTCAGCAGTATCTTTTGTGGAAGATGGAGTTGGAAAAACAAATATAAATCGCTTACAAAATAAACCAAAAGCAACGATACGACCAAAAGCAACACCATTAGATTGCAAACCTTTTATTGCAGGTGGGTTGTCGGAAATGAATGGCATTACAAAAGGAGCACAAATTAATTCAACCATTGATTACAAAGTTGGAGATCGTGTAAAACATTTAAAATATGCAGAAGGTGTAGTGAAAGAGATCGTAAAAGCGCCAAGAGATTATCAAGTTACCGTTGAATTTGATAAAGTGGGAGTTAAAGTAATGTATGCAGCTTTTGCAAAATTAAAGAAAATATAATTTTATAAAAATAGAGAAATATGTGGATAATCTTCGTAAAAAGTGATATTATAATTCTAATATAGAATGTGAAAATAAAAAGAGAAAGGTAGCTAAAAAATGAATAGATTAGACGAGATTTTAGAAATAGTAAAGGAGAATGCGGGTATGACAAAAAAACAAGAAACTAAGAAGATATGCCCAATCGTTTGGGTATTTGCAGTAATTGGAGGAGTTGTAGCAATTGCAGGTATTGCATATGCATTGTATCGCTATTTTTCACCAACTTATTTAGAAGATTTTGAAGAAGATTTAGAAGATGACTTTGACGATGATTTTGATGATGATTTTTTTGAAGATGAGGATGAAGATGAGGCGATCGTAATTCCAAAAGAAGTAAAAGAAAGTTTGGAAGAAGAAGAATTAGAATTGGAATAAGAGGTTTAAAATTTAATGATACTATACGAGAGCTATTGTATTTTGCAATGGCTCTCTTTTTGCGAAAGGTACAAAGGAACATGAAAAAAGGTGAAATTTTAACAGGAATTGTAAATAAGTTTGAATTTCCAAATAAGGGAAACGTAGTTAGTTCAACAGGAGAAGTATGTGTTGTTAAAAATGCACTTCCAGGACAAGAAGTAAAAATACGAGTAAAAAAAGTTCGAAAAGGAAAAGGCCAAGGACAATTATTAGAAGTAATAGAAAAATCACCAAAAGAAACAGAATCACCATGTCCACATTACGGTATTTGTGGAGGGTGTACGTATATAAGCTTTCCTTATGAAGAACAATGTAATATTAAAAAGAATCAAGTGAAAGAATTATTAGATACTGTATTACAGAAACAAGAGCAGCCATATATATATGAGGGGATTAAATCAAGTCCACTGGTGTATGAATATAGAAATAAAATGGAGTTTTCTTTTGGGGATGAAATAAAAGATGGCCCGCTTTCACTCGGAATGCACAAAAGAGGAAGCTTTTATGATATTGTTACCGTTGATTCTTGTAAAATTGTAGATGAAGATTATCGTAAAATTTTAAAAACAACGTTAGAATATTTTAAAGAAAGAAATGTAAGTTTTTATCATAAATTATCACATGTTGGATATTTACGTCATTTACTTGTAAGGAAAGCTACGAATACATCAGAAATATTAATTGCACTTGTAACAACAACGCAAGAGGAACTTGATTTGAATGGATTTAAAAATGCAATACTTTCCTGTGGTCTAGAAGGAAAAATTGCTGGGATTTTGCATGTGAAAAATGATTCTTTAGCGGATGTAGTAAAAAGTGATGATACAGTGATTTTATATGGACAAGATTACTTTTATGAAGAATTATTATCATTACGTTTTAAAATCACACCATTTTCTTTCTTTCAAACAAATAGTAAAGGTGCAGAAGTATTATATGAAACGGTAAGAGAATATATTAAAGATTCTCTCGATTCAAATACTACTATTTATGATTTATATTCTGGAACAGGAACTATAGCTCAAGTAATTGCACCAATTGTAAAAAAAGTAATTGGTGTCGAAATTGTAGAAGAGGCTGTTATATCAGCAAGAAAAAATGCATCACTTAATCAATTAGATAATTGTGAATTTATTGCAGGAGATGTGCTGAAGATCATAGATGAAATAAAAGAACAGCCAGATTTTATTATTTTAGATCCACCACGAGACGGAATTCATCCAAAAGCACTTGAAAAAATTATTGCATTTAACATGAAACGATTAGTATATATTAGTTGTAAGCCTACAAGTCTTGTAAGAGATTTAGAGGTGTTTTTAGAAAGAGGTTATATAGTAGAAAAAGCAGTTGCTGTTGACCAATTTCCTTGGACGGCAAATGTGGAGACTGTATGTTTATTGTCTAAGCTTAATTAAATAGACAAGAAAAGACCAACCAATGGTCTTTTCTTGTCTATTTTTTTGATTCGATTTTATTTGTGTACATTCGAGCATCTGCATATTGTAAAAGTTGAGACAGCGTGGTAGAATCAGATTCATTTGAAAGTACATATCCATATGCAAATTCAATTTTAAATGGGTAATTATCTTGAATAATAATTGTTTGTTTTTTCATAGTTTTTATACATGCATCAATTTGTTCGTGAGTCATATCCTCAAATATAGCAATAAATTCATCCCCACCATATCTACCAACAAATACATTGTCAGGAAAACTGCTGCGTAATATTTTTGCAAATTCAATAATCAGAGTATCGCCTGTAGTATGTCCATAGGAATCATTTGTTTTTTTAAGATTGTTTAAATCAAACATCGCACAACCAAAAACAGTCGTAGATGGTAATTCTTTATAACTTGCTAGCTTTAAATCGCAACTTAATTTGTTTGGGATTTTTGTCTGTACATCTAAATGAGCAATGGTATTTAATTTTTGATTTTCAGTAGTAATTTTTAAAGAAGAAATCGTCTGAATAAATAATATGATAAGTATTATAACAATGTTGATTACTAATAAGTATTCAATATTTCTAATATGAATGGCTAATTGTTCTGAAAATATTTCGGCAGCAGCAACTGTATCATCAGCCATATAAAAATATGTTTCGCTTCGTTCTAGCAAAGTAGTGTTTTCATATCCTTTTATACGAGCATCATAAATGTCATCTTTTAAAAGTTCCCACTCATCAATTAAAAGAGATAAATTATTTTGATAGTTTACATCATCTAGTGCAATAAGATTTAATTCTGTACTTCCAGTTTGCAGTCCATAGATAATTTGGTCTAGTTTCTCTAATAATTCATCGTTTGTATTATTTGTTATTTCGAGTTTAATTAAGCGTTGTGTGGCTCCACGAACAATTCCTGCATAGTTAATAACTCGAGCATTTCCTTGTACTTTATTTACATCTAAAACGAGTAAAATTACTAGGATGGTTAATATCAATGTTAAAAATACAGTTATTAATTTTACTATATTCTTATTAATAAATTTTTTGCTTGTATTCATAAATCCTCCGAAATATAGTGTTATAATACTGATAATATATATAGCATATAGGAGATGTTAAAAAGAATCAATCATTATTCATAAATAATGATTGTATTTTAAATCAAAATTTGTGCATCTAGACATGAGATTTTGCTCATGATATAATCATCAAAAAGTAGAGGGACGAAATGGAGCTAACGGGAAAAAAATATTTTTTTAGAGTAGATGGAAATGCAAAAATTGGAGTAGGTCACATTATGAGATCCTTAACCATAGCTAGTGCATTGACCATATATTGTAAAAAAGAAGAGATATGTTTTGTTTGTGCAAATCAACAATCAGCAGATGTTATAGAAAAACAAGGATATGATGTTTTGGTATTGCATACGAATTATTTATATATGGACGAAGAATTAGAGCTATGGGAAAAAATTGGAAAAAAAGATATAAAAATTTTAGTAGATAGTTATTATATAACACCATTTTATCTAAAATCTTTAAAAAAATATGGAATGGTTTATATTCTTGATGATATGCAAGAAGAAAAATATGATGTAGATGTTGTAATCAATTATAATATCTTTGCGAATCAAGAACTTTATAAGCGTATGTATAAAACATTAGAACACTGTTTTCTAGGTGAGAAATATGTTCCGATTAGACAACAATTTTGTGGGGTTGAATATATGGTACAAGACCTTGTCAAAAATGTGTTTATTACAACTGGTGGTGGTGATATTTTTAATATTGCTGGGAAAATTTATTTGTGTTTGAGTGAGTGCCATAAGGAGCTTACCTTTCATTTGATATCGGGAGTATATAATCCTTATTTCGAAGAATTAAAAAAAATAGAAGAAAAAAATAAAAATTTAAAGGTGTATCATGATGTATCAAATATGGCTGATATTATGAAAAAATGTGACATAGCAATTACAGCTGGAGGAAGTACAATTTATGAATTGTCATCAATAGGAGTACCATTGATTTGTTTTTCATATGCAAAAAATCAAGAACAATTAGTAGAATACTTTGGAGCGCATGTTTCAGATTATGCGGGAGCTTACGATAAAAAACCAGAAAAAATGTTGCAAAATATGAAAGATATATTTTGCAACAAATTTATGGATAAAAGCTATAGAGAATGTTGCTCTAAAAATGAAAAGCAACTGATTGATGGAAATGGAGCAAGTAGAATTGCAAAACTTCTATTTGAGAGATAGGAATATGGTACTTATAATTGAAGTATATATAAAATCACTGCAACAATAGTACTAGTTAGTCCTATACATGCTTCGAATGGGATCAGTTTGATTCTTTCTTTTATTTCCATATTTACGGATCCTCCTGTTGCATGGAAAAATGAGCCGTGAGGTAAAGAATCAACAACTGTACTTCCAGCGTGTATCATTGCAGCTGCAGAAAGTGCAGGAACACCAGACGATAATAAAGTGGCAGAAAATGTTCCTGAAGCAATGGTGGCACCAGCAGTAGTAGATGCAGTGGCAGCAGCCATTAAAATACCCGATAAAGGAGCAAGAACAAAGGCAGGCATATTTACTAATTCTAACAAATAAATCATATCATATTGTAAAGCAGAGGATTTAATAATACCAGCGATTGTTCCTGTACCAATAAGTAGGATTGATACACCAATTACCTTACTTAGGCCAAATTCTGTATAAGAAATAAGGTGCTTACCATTTTTTGTAATTAAAATACTCACAATTCCGCCAAGTGGGAGTGCAATTAGTGGATCAACACTTATTCCCGCAATAGGTCTAAGTGCTAAAAGAATAATTACCACAAGCGGACCGCAGAATGCTTGGAAAAATGAAGGTAGATTTTTTGTATCACTTACCTCAATATCTCTTTCAGTAATCATTGATTTTTTATTAGAGCCAATAAGTGAGGCAAGAATAATCGTTACGACTAGTGCAAAAAGAGCAGGAATGATATTTTGTATCATTAAAGAGGTAAGATCTATTTGAAACGCTTCAGATGCAGCAATTGTATTTGGATTTGGAGAAATAATATTACCAGCTTTTCCACCACCGATCATAGCAAGAAGAATACCACTTTTTGATAAATTAGCTTTTTTACCAATGGCTAGTGCAATTGGAGCTACTGTAATAACGGAAATATCGACGAATACGCCTACTGCACAAATAATCATAGTTGCAATGGAGATTGCAGCTAACGCTCTTTTTTGTCCTAATTTTGTTATAATTGTTTCGGCTATTTTTTCAGCAGACCCCGTTTTGATTAAAGCCCCCGCTAAAATACCAGATGTCATGATGCGAAGAATGGATGACATCATTCCTTGTGCTCCAGTAACCATTGTAGAAACTGTTGTAGTTAATCCACCACCTCCGATTAAACCTCCAATTAAAGCGCCTAAAATAAGGCTGTAAGCTGGCTGTACCTTTTTTATAATTAATAAAATAGCAACGCCTAATCCGATTAAAGCTCCTAATGTTGTAAATTCGTACATTTAAATATCCTCCTTTCGTGTTACACATTGAATTAAATGAAATACTTGTTCTACAGTTGCAATTAGATTTTTTTGAGCATTATTAGAATCCATTGCATCTTGCATTGTACATACTGTTCTTAAAATTGGAAAGTATGCGTCTATCCCATGTTTGTTACAGAGTGTAGCGTCTTCAGTTACACAACCTGAAAATGCAATCACTTTCTTCTTATATTTTTTTGCAATACTCGCAACACCAATTGGTGCTTTTCCCATAATTGTTTGACTGTCTAATCGTCCTTCTCCAGTAATGACAAAATCTGCATCTTTTATATAATCTTCTAGATGTGTCTCTTCTAAAATAATTTTAATACCAGATTCTAAAACTGCATTAGTGTACGTGAGAAATGCAAAGCCTAAACCTCCAGCAGCACCTGTACCTGCTTGATTTTGATTTGCTTTAGGATATTTTTCTTTTGAAAGTTTTGCATAGTAAGCAAGCCACTTATCCATTTGCATAATCATAGTTGGAGTTGCTCCTTTTTGTGGACCAAATATGGCACTGCAACCTTGTTCGCCACATAAAGTATTTGTTACATCGCAGGCAATACGAAAATGACATTCTTTTAATTCGGGTATAACATTATCATCTGTAATCTGCTGTATTTCTTTTAAACCATTTGCACCGAAAGGAACTTGTTTTCCAAATTCATCTAAAAAACCATATCCAAGTGCTTGAAGCATTCCAATTCCACCATCATTTGTAGCACTACCACCAATACCTACAATAAAATGTCTACATCCTTTTGCAATCGCATCTTTAATAATTTCTCCAACACCATATGTTGTTGTGATAAGTGGGTTTCTCTTTGCGGCATCAATTAATGTGATACCAGCTGCACTAGACATTTCGATAATAGCCGTACTGTTATCTTCAAGAATTCCATAATTACAAATTATTTTTTTACCAAGTGGTCCAGTTACCATTATCGTTTCAAGGTGACCATTCATCCCAAGCGTTAATGCTTCTACTGTTCCTTCTCCACCATCTGCAAGAGGGCGAACAATGATATTTGCTGAATCTATTACATGTTCAATTCCTTGTTTTATTGCATTTCCTGCTTCTAATGAGGTTAAGCTTCCTTTTAATGAATCAATTGCAATTACAATTTTCATATACCTTCTCCTCGTATAATAAGTTTGTAAGCAAGATAAATCAGCTTATGAACTTATTCTTTTTTATGATATAGATGTATGGTCATCTAAGAGGAACTCCCCTCATCCTATTTCCATCTATATAGTCAATAGTTACTTTTTCAT
>JBOFWM010000021.1:0-23285 GCA_051653625.1 Lachnospiraceae bacterium | reverse complement strand
CCTAATATAACAAGTGGAAGTCCTAATTTAGAACCAATGCTTGCCGCTGGAAAAATTGCACTACGCAATTTAAGCGGAGTATAGCTTTCTTTATGTTGTAATGCATGACCACATTCATGCGCTGCAACACCAATAGCAGCAACTGATGTTGAATTATACGTAGCATCCGATAATCTTACAACACTTGTAGATGGATCATAATGGTCACTTAAGTTACCAGATATATGTTCTACTTTTACATGTGATAATCCATTTTGATCTAAGATTTTTCTTGCTACCATCGCACCTGTCATATTCGACATACTTCTCACTTTATTATACTTATTAAATGTTCCATTCACTTTAGCTGATGCAATAATTGAAATAATTGCTCCAATGATTACAAGTATATACGTTGGATCATAGTAAAATCCAAAATATCCCATTCCAAACATATTAATTACCTCCTAATTTTATCCCTACTTCCATTTGGTTTCCACGTAAAAAATCTTCCGCTTGCATTTTTTTCTTTCCCTCAAGTTGTACTTCTTTTAAGCATAGAATCCCATCTTTTGTTGCAACTAATATTCGATCTTTTTGCAATTCTATAATACTTCCCGGCTCTTTATCTGTTGTTTGATCTATTACATCTGCACTCCATACTTTCAATGTTTTTCCTTTATAATAAGTATAAGCACTAGGCCAAGAATTTAATCCCCTTATTTTTCGCTCTAATACAATGGCAGATTCTGAAAAATCCAAAAGTCCCAATTCTTTTTTTAACATAGAAGCATAACTACTCTTGCTATCTTCTTGTTTTTCGCCAATCAATGTCCCTGCTTCTATTAACGGCAATGCATGAACAATTGCTTTTGCACCTAAATCTGCTAATTTTTCAAATAAGCTTGCACCTGTTTCATCTTGTGCAATCGTAATATGCTCTTTATATAGCATATCACCTGTGTCAAGTCCTTCATCCATTTGCATAATGGTAACGCCTGTTTCTTTTTCTCCATCTAAAATTGCCCATTGAATTGGTGCTGCACCTCTATATTTTGGTAACAATGATGCATGAATATTCACGCAACCAAATTTTGGCATTTCTAAAATTTCCTTTGATAGAATCTGACCAAATGCTGCAACAACAAATATATCCGCCTCATACTTTCTCAATGTCAAAACAGATTCCTCTTCTTTGATTTTTCTTGGCTGAAAACATTCAATTCCATGAGAAATAGCGCATTCCTTAACTGGCGAAAAACTAACTTCTTTTCCTCTCCCCTTTTGCTTATCAGGTTGTGTAACCACTAACACCACTTCGTGTCCTGCTTTTATGATTTCTTCTAACGCACCAACTGCAAAATCAGGAGTACCCATAAATACTATTTTCATCTAAGACTCCTTTACTCTTCTTCATCCTCATATTCATCCTGCGAAACATCCATCAATTCACCTTCCACATGTTTCACATACATAATTCCATCTAAATGATCAAGCTCATGACAAATTGCTCTAGCAAGAAGTTCGCTACCTTCAAGCGTATATTCTTCCATATTTTCATCAAATGCAACAACTTTTACATAATTTGGTCTTGTAACAATACCTGTTTTTCCTGGTAGACTAAGGCATCCTTCATTCCCTGTTTGTTCTTCTCTACTTTCTATTATTTTCGGATTAATAAGAATAATTGGGTCTTCTCCTGTTACATCAATTACCACAATTCGCTTTAAAATTCCTACTTGTGGAGCTGCAAGTCCTACTCCACATGCATCGTACATGGTATCTAACATATCTTCGATTAATTCTATTGTTTTGCCACTTATTTCCTTAACTTCTTTACATTTTTTTTCTAAAATAGGATCACCCATTTCTCTAATTGTTCTAATTGCCATTTCTTTATCCCTTTCTCTCCCTAACCTAATATGAACTCATCGGATCAAAATCAAATTGTATAGTACTTTTTATTCCTTCGTTCTTTCTCATAATTTCTTCTATTTCATTTTTTATTTGAATTAAACGCTCTTTTTCTTGCGCTTTCACATAAAGTGCCATTCGATAAATATCTTTTATTTTGTAAATTCTAGCTTTTGCAGGTCCAATTAACGAAGTTATTTTTATATATTGCAAAGATTCTATATACGTTCGTAAAAAAGATGCATCTTTACACACGCTTTCTTCTTCTTTATTTGTAATCTGAATTAAAAGCATATGTTCAATGGGCGGATACCCCGATAGCTCTCGAAACAATAATTCTTCTTCATAAAATGCTTCATAATTTTGCTTCGCAGATGCAAGAATACTATAGTGATCTGGTTGATATGTTTGAATAATTACTTCTCCATCTTCGTCTCCTCTACCAGCACGCCCTGCTGCTTGTGTTAGAAGTTGAAAAGTTCTCTCCCCAGCTCTATAATCATTACTATTTAAAGATAAATCTGCAGCCAGAACCCCTACTAAAGTAACCTTTGGAAAATCATGTCCTTTTACAATCATTTGAGTACCAACAAGGACTTGTGCTTCTTCTCGCTTAAAAGCAGTTACTATTTTTTCATAACTTCCTTTATGCTTTGTAGTATCTGCATCTAATCTTAAAATATTATCTACTTGAAATTCTTTGCAAAATGCATCTACTATTTGTTGCGTCCCAGCTTTAAATCCTAAAATATACTTCGAATCACATTTCGGACATTTCTCATATTTTTGTTGTTCATATGCACAATAATGACAAATTAATTTACCATTTTGATGTTCCGATAACGATACATCACAATGTGGACACTTTACAACATATCCGCAAGCTCTGCAAGAAATAAACCCAGCATATCCTCGTCTATTCAAAAACAACATAATTTGCTCTTTTTTTTGAAGACGATCTCTAATTTTTAGTTTTAACTCTTCACTAAATATAGAACGATTTCCTTGTAATAATTCTTGTCTTAAATCAACAATCTGTACTCTCGGTAACGCACTTCCCGTTAATCGGTTGGCAAGATGAAATAATTGATATTCTCCATTTTTCGCCTTATAGTAACTTTCTAAAGAAGGCGTTGCACTACCAAGTACAACAGAGGCATGATGTAGCTTCGCTAACTGTATTGCAACATCTTTGGCATGATATTTTGGCATAGACTCGCTTTTATAAGAACTTTCATGCTCTTCATCAATAATAATAATACCTAAATTTGCAAACGGTGTAAATAAAGCTGACCTAGGACCAATAATTACATCAATTTCGCCCCTCTTTGCTCTCTCACATTGATCATATTTTTCTCCTTGAGATAAAGTAGAATTTAAAATAGAAACACGTTCTTTAAAGATTTGATAAAACCTTTGAACCGTTTGATATGTAAGTGCAATTTCTGGGATTAAAACAATTGCCTGTTTTCCTGCTTTTACAAAAGATTCTATCAGTGAAATATAAACTTGCGTCTTTCCACTTCCTGTAATTCCATGCAACAAATAGGTATTTGGTTTTTCATTTACATATTCTCTAAATATGGTATCTACAATATGACGCTGTTTTAAACTTAATACATTATTTGTTTCATAACTCTTATCTCCTAAAATTGGATTTCTTAAGAAATATTTAGTTTCAATATAGATAATACCATCATCTATAAGTTTTGTTAAAGTACTCTGCCCTATTTTTAATGTATATTTCACAGTTTCATAAGAAATACTTTGTTTTTCTAATAAAGAATTTAAGATTCTTACTCTTGCCTTTTGGTTTTTTCTTGTTGCCTCTTCTAAAATAGAAATTGCTTGCTCTTTTTCTATTTTTAAATGAACCACTTTTTGTTCTTTTGATTGAATTGTCTTTTTTGCTGGTAAAACAGTTTTTAACGCTGTAATCATGGTCGATCCATATTCTTCCTTAATAAACCAAGCAAGCTTAATTAAATTTTGCTCTACCACAATTCCATTATCTTCTACATCATTAATTTCCTTTACTTTTTCTATTTCAAATTCGCATTCATTTGTGACTTCAATTACAAAACCAGAACGTATTGTATTGCCTTTCCCAAATGGTATCGTTACCTTGCTACCAACTACAACATCTTTTTCAAAACGATCTGGTATTTTATAAGTAAAAGGACGGTCCACTAATTCATGAGAAATATCAATAATAATACGCGCAAAACGATATTCCATAGCACCATCCTTTCTATTCTTTCATATTATTTTATTTCTTCCATTATTTCTTTTATAAGAATTCTTTCATCCATTGGGTATTTTATCCCTTTAATTTCTTGATAATCTTCATGTCCTTTTCCGCATAAAACAATAATATCTCCAGGCATACCATTTGTAATGGCATATTTAATGGCTTCCTTTCGATCACAAATTGCTATATATGCACCATCTGTTTTCTTAATCCCTATAATAATATCATCGATAATTGCAGTTGGTTCTTCGAATCTTGGATTATCAGAAGTAATAATGGTAAAATCCGCATACTTTCCACTTACTTCTCCCATTTCATATCGTCTAAATTTCGAACGATTTCCACCACATCCAAACACACATACTAAACGAGTTGGATTATATTCTTTTAATGTAGTAAGTAGACTTTCTAATGCCATTGCGTTATGTGCATAATCAATCATCAAACTAAACACATTTGATACTTGAATCGGTTCAATTCTCCCCTTTACCTTTGCGGTAAATAGCGCATTTTTAATAATTTCTTTTGATACTTTGAAATTATGACAAATTGCAATTGCAGTTAATGCATTATATACACTAAATCTACCTGGTGTATTAATAGCTAGTTCTAATGCTTCTAATCCTTGTGTTTTAAATTTTACACCAACCGTTCCGGCCGTTGCTACCAATTCCATATCATAAGCTCTTAAATCTGCCTCTTCCTTGAAACCGTACGTTTGAATTGCACAAGTATGCGATGCAATCACATCCATTGTATGACTATCATCTATATTTACAATTCCGACTTTACATTGTCGAAATAACAAACTTTTACATTGTAGATAATCGGCAAAATCCTTATGTTCATTTGGCCCAATATGATCTGCTTCTAAATTTGTGAAAATTCCATAATCAAACAGAAATCCTTGTGTTCTATGCATCATAAGGCCTTGCGAAGATACTTCCATCACAACTGTGTCACATCCTGCTTCTACCATCTTACTAAAATACTCTTGTAATACGTAAGATTCCGGTGTTGTATTATCTGCCTTAATATGTTCCTCTCCAATAATTACTTCGATCGTTCCAACCAATCCAACTTTTCTTCCTGCATTTTCTAAAATAGATTTCACCAAATAAGTTGTAGTAGTTTTTCCTTTTGTTCCAGTAATCCCAATAATTTTCATCTTCCTTGCTGGATTATCAAAATAATTAGCTGCAATAAATGCCATTGCATATCGTGTATCTTCAACAAATATCACCGTAATATCTTCTGGTATATTTGTTTCTATTTGTCGCTCAACAAGAATTACTTTTGCACCTTTTTCAATAACTTCATCAATTAAATCATGGCTATCAAAGTTTGCACCTTTAATACAAATAAAAAAACTATCTTCTTCTACTTTTCTAGAATCATAGACAACTTTTTTTATCGCTTTCTCTTTATCCCCTTGTAAATATTGAAACTCTAATCCTTCTAATAATTGAATAAGTGTTTTCATAAACTATTCTCCATATTTCTTATATCTAATGTTATTAGATAATATACCATACCCCCTTTATCTTTTCAACAAAAGCTACAATCTTGTTTATGAAAGACGAAAAAGCCTAGCACGGGCTAGGCTTTTTCATCTTATGAGGGGGGAGATAGTGAGTGATCAACTATCCATTTACTACTATACACAAGAATTATGAGTAAACTATGTACGAACTATAAAAAAATTCATAAACTTATTAATCCATTCTTAATTATTTATAAACGTACTTATTTTCTATACTATTTAAAGTCCTTAATGATAAATTGCAATGATTCTTGCCCCCTAAATGTATTGATACTTGGTTCATATATAATGTCCATTTTAATTGATTTATGATTTCTAATATTAATCAGTTGTTCTAAGCATTCACTACCATATTTTTCACTCACCACTTTTTCAAATCGCTCTAATTCTCGAAATAAAATAAGTTCATAAGTTGCATTTGTCTCATCCTTTGCTAAAAACTTTGCCATATTTTTCTCTTTTCCCATTAGACGCATTTCATAAAAAGTAAGTTCTTTTTGCGCAAATATAGGTTTTTTATTTCCTACACCAAAAGGTTCAAGAATTTCTAATTCCTTTATAAATGGAATTGTTACATAATTTAATGGCATTGGAACATCAATTGTGATTTTTTCTTCCAACTGTTCTTTTGTTAAAACACATAACTCATTGATTTTTTTTCGAAATAGATCAATATCTTTTTCCAATAAAGATAAACCTGCTGCCATAGCATGACCGCCATACTTCAAAAAATATTCCTTGCATTTTGTCATTTCTTCATAAATATGATATCCTTCAATGCTTCTTGCTGAACCTTTTGCAACAATTTCCCCATTCTCTTCCTCTAATGCTTTTGTCAAAACAAATGTTGGTTTATAATATGTTTCTCGAATTCTACCTGCAATAATACCCGCCAAACTTTCATGACATTCTGGCAAATATAGAACAATCACGGTATCGGATTGTTCCATCTCTTCTACCATCATTTTGGCTTCTTCTACATATTGTAACGTCATGTCTTTTCGAAGGGAATTTAACTCTTTTAAATGCAATGCAATTTCTTTTGCTTCTTTTATTGAACTTGTTTCAAATAGTTGAAACGCAGCCATAGCTGTATCAAGTCTTCCTGTTGCATTTATACATGGTCCAATAACAAATCCTAAGGAATAAGCAGTAATCGTCTGTTTCGATAATTCATTTGCCTCTATTAATGCTTTTAATCCTATATTTTTACAATCCTCCATGGATTCAAGTGCTGCTTTTACAAAGATTCGATTTTCCCCAATTAATTCCATCACATCACATACCGTCGCTACACCTGCTAGTTCCATTAATTCTTCTAACAAATCCGTACAAACATTACATTTTTCAAGTAATGACTCAATAAATTTATAAGCTACCACTGCACCGCAAATTGCTTTTCCTCTATACCCACAACCTGGTTGCTTAGGATTTATAATCACATCTGCATCTGGCAAAAGATATTGTTTTTCTTCTCCTACCATTTCATATACACATTCATGATGATCTGTAATAATGCAAGTCATTCCTTGATCTTTTGCATAAGAAATAGCCTCAATTGCAGCAATACCATTATCACAAGTGATAATGGTATCTATATTGTCGCTTTTTGCATCTATAATTAATTGTTCATTGATTCCGTATCCATCTTTCATACGATGTGGAATAATCGTATCGACCTCTCCTCCACATGCTCGAATCCCTTTGACTAATATTGTTGCAGAGCATATTCCATCTACGTCATAATCTCCTATTACTCGAATTTTTTTCTTGTCTTTCATTTTTTCAAGCAATAGCATTGTTCCTTCTTCCATTCCTTTTAATAAAAAAGGCGATGTCAGTTTTGACATATCTGCATGCAAAAAATCTTCCAATTCTTGCTCTTCTATTAAATCTCTATTTCTCAAAATTCTTGCAATCACTGGTGAAATTTGAAATTTCTCACCAATTTTATTAAAATCAGCCTTTTTTGCCGCTACAACCCACTTTGCCATAAAAGCTCTCTTACCTTTCTAACTTGCTAACAGATTATGCAGCTTTTTTATCCTTAATTTTATTTTTAAGTACAAACCAAACCGCACCTGCAAGACATACAGACGAATAAGTACCACATACAATACCAACCATAAGTGGTAATGCAAATTCACGAATACTTGTTACTCCTAATACGTAAAGCACTGCAACCATAACAAAAGTTGTAAATGATGTAAAAATACTTCTCGATAATGTTTGGCTAATACTTTTATTTACAATATCTTCTAATACCTCTTTTTTTGTCATAACTTGGCTATTTTCTCTAATACGGTCAAAAATTACAATTGTTGCATTTACAGAATATCCAATAATCGTTAACATACATGCAATAAATGTATTTCCTACCGAAACTTTAGCGATTGCATAAAAAGCTAACACAACTAAAACATCATGTACTAATGCAATTACACTACTTGCACCAAATCTTAAATCTTTAAATCGAATCCAAATATAAATCAACATACAAACCGTTGCAATTAAAACTGCTATGATTGCATCTGTCTTAATTTCATCACTTATAGTAGAACTTATTGTTTCTGCTGTAATTTTTTCTGTATCAACTGCAAATTTTTCTGCAAGTGATGCATTTAATTCTTCTCTTTGGGCTACCGATAATGTTTTTGTTTTTACAATAACCTCTGTTGTTCCTTGTACTTTTTGTGTTTGAATAGATCCGCCACCAATTACATCTTCTACAATAGGAACTACTTCATTTTCTATTTGAGTAATGCTTAATTCTTCATTAAATGTAATATTTGTTGCTGTTCCACCAACAAATTCCAAACTATAATTTAAAATTTGTCCCGCATCCGAGCTTTTGTTCACACCCATAAATATAAACCCTGCCAAGATTACAAGTATTGATGCTCCAAAAAAGAATGCTTTTTTGGATAAGAAATTAAATTCTTTTGCTTCCTTAATTCTTCCATAGTACTTTGCATCTTTTAATCCTAATTCAAAAAATGCATTTAAAATAAGTCGTGTTACAACTAATGCAGTAAACATAGAAAGTACAATACCAAGAGCTAATGTTTGCGCAAACCCTTTTACAGAACCAGAACCCATAATTCCTAATACAAGTGCTGCAATTAAAGTTGTTATATTTCCATCTAAAATTGCAGAAAGTGCTTTTTGAAATCCTGTTTTAATCGCATTTTTCACTGTTTTTCCTGCTGCAATTTCTTCACGTATTCTAGCAAAAATGATAACATTTGCATCTACCGCCATACCAATTGATAAAATAATACCTGCAATACCTGGTAAAGTAAGAGTAATATCAAATCCATTTAATAATAATATTACAAATACGACATACAACATAAGTGCAAGAGCACTTGCTACACCAGGAATCAAATACACTCCAACCATAAATACAATAACAATTGCAATTCCAATAATCCCTGCTAATAAACTAGTTTGAATCGCTTCACTTCCTAATTGGGCTCCTACTACGTTAGAACGTAATTCTTCTAATTCTAATTTTAATCCACCAATACGAATCGTTGATGCTAATTGTTCTGCTTCTTCAAAACTTGCCATTCCTTCAATCACGGCTTGTCCACCTGTGATTTCGCTTTGCACAGTTGGGCTACTTACAATTTCATCATCATAAATAATATAAATAATATCATTTGTTGGTGCTGCTGCCTTCGTTGCCGCTGCAAATTTTTCACTTCCTTCTGCTGTCATAGTCAAAGAAACAACAAATGAAGTATTTCCCATACTATTTTGTTGTGAACCAGCTTGTGCATCTGCAATATCTGTTCCACTTAATACATCTTCCCCAGCTGAATTACGGAAAGTAAGACTCCCTGGTTTTCCTAATTCTTCTAAAATTGCATTTGCATCACTTACACCTGGGATTTCAATATTGATACGATTACTACCTTCTTTATATACTTGTGCTTCTGTGCTATAGCCCTCCACACGCTTTTGAAGTTTGTAAATGGTATCAGCCATATCTTCACCACTTGGTTCTTCATCTCCTACTACTTGATATGTAATACTTACTCCGCCTGCCAAATCAAGCCCTTGCTTTATGTTATATGCTGATCCTGTCTTATCACTATCAAGACCAAATATTGCTGTATAAGCTCCTAATACTAAGATTACTATAAGTACCAACAAACTAACGAAACTTTTATTTTTAACTTTGTTTTTCATAACTTGCATACCTTCCTTTTTCTAGTCATTCTCCTCTTCCAATAAGGCCACTTTCATCATAATTGCACATTCTACACGTTTTCTTTGTAATTTACATCCTATTTCATAGGTATTATTGATATCGGAATGAAAATTATAAGAATTTGCAGCACATCCACCACTACAATAAAATTTTGCAAAACAATTGATACAATCTTCTTTTCCATATACATTACAAGATTTAAATTCCTCTTGTATGATCGGCTGTGTGATTCCATCATCGACATTTCCCATAATATATTCTTCCTTACCAACAAATTGATGACAAGGATATAAATCTCCCCAAGGAGTCACCGCTAAATACTCTGTTCCACTTCCACATCCAGATAATCTTTTTGCTACGCAAGGTCCTCCACTTAAATCGATCATAAAGTGGAAAAAATTAACTCCTTTGCCTTTGATATGTCGTTCTACTAATTCTTTTGCCAACAAATCATATTCTTCCATAATTCTAGTAAGGTCTTCTTCTCTTATTGCGTAAGTTTCATCTTCCATTGCAACAACTGGCTCCACAGAAATTTGTTCAAACCCTAAATCTGCTAAATGAAGTACATCTTTTGCAAAATCAAGATTATGTCTTGTAAAAGTTCCTCTTACATAATAATTCATCTGCTCTCTATCATCTGCAAACTTTTTGAATTTCGGAAGAATTAAGTCATAGCTACCAACTCCACTTCGAAATGGTCTCATTTTATCATTGACTTCTTTTCTTCCATCAATGCTTAATACAACATTACTCATTTCTTTGTTTGCAAATTCCATAATTTCTTCATTTAAAAGCACACCATTTGTTGTTAAGGTAAAACGAAATTTCTTATGATTTGGTTCTTCTAAACTTCTTCCATATGCAACTAAATCTTTAACTACTTGAAAATTCATTAGTGGTTCTCCACCGAAAAAGTCAACTTCTAGATTTACTCTATTCCCAGAATTTTTTACAAGGAAATCTAATGCTTTTTTTCCCACTTCAAAACTCATAAGTTCTCTTCTTCCGTGATATTCCCCTTCTTCTGCAAAACAATACTGACAAGCCAAATTGCAATCGTGTGCAATATGTAAACATAATGCTTTCACTACTGTTTCTCGCTTTTTAAAATCTGTAATATATTCTTTATATATATCCTTAGAAAATAATTGCCCATTCTGATAAAGTTCAAGAATTTCATTCACAATTTCTTCTAATTCTTCATTTTCACATAATCCTTCACAAATCTTAATTGCTTCTTTTTTCAAAAAATAAAGATCAGAGTTTTCCTCAACAATTGATTTCATACGCTCAATCACGTTATAAACAATATCGTCTACAACATGTACACAACCACTATTTACATCTAACACAATATTTTTTTCATTATTTTTATAAAGATGTACCACTTTAACTCCTCCATACTAAAAATTACAATACTTGAAATAGACTCGAGCCCGGTGGAAACATTAAAACTTCTACCACCGGATTCGAGTCTGTTTTCTGTTTGAGATTACTCAACTATTATTTAACTTTTTCACAACTTTGATTTCCAACTGTACATGATGTTTTACAAGCTGATTGGCATGATGTTTGGCATTCTCCACATCCACCTTTTTTCATTGATTCTTTATAATTTCTTGTTGTTAATGTTTTTATACGTTTCATCGCGCTCTCCATTCTTTATCCAACTTTTCTGTAATATTATAACATAGGATAAGTTGATGGAAAAGTCTTTTATGAAATTTTCAGTCAAAGATTTTAAAATCATGTAACCTTGGTAATATCATTGCTGATATTATTTTTATCACAATTAACTTCGCAATAAAGATAATTACATATTGTATAAGTCTTGTTGGAAGCAACGAATAAAAACTTGCGCCACTTATTACACTAATCCAATACGTATTTAAAAGTAAACTTCCCATGGTTTGATTCATAAATACAACGAATAATATCCTACCATTTGTTTGTTTTTTCTTTAAAACCAAACCATACATTACCCCTAAGAAAATTGCTGTAATCGTAAATCCGAAAAAATACGCTCCTTTAGGAAACATAATGGCTCCTAAAAAATCAGAAATTCCGCCAACTAATCCACCTGCAATTGGTCCATATAATGCACCAGCTATTACAACTGGAATAAATCCAAATCCAATTTTAAAATTCCATGTTTGTATAGAAAAAAATCGAGATAAGATAATTTCAATTGCAATTAAAAGTGACAACGTTGTAATCATTCTTATTGTTTTACTTTTGTTTTTCGTCATTAAAAATTCCTCCTTTCTTTTGTATTGTCACGCAAATGTATGCTACAAAAAATAGGAGTCCTTCCAAATCTGTAGCAGCGGGATGCGAATATTGTACCGCAAGTTTCCTTTTCGTTTACGAAGCAACTCCCCGTCTTCATAACACTTAACGCACAAAATCCTACTCTGCTTATTCTTTTGACAGCTATAGTGTATCATGTTTTGTTTTATATGACTATATTTTTTTAAGAAATCATACCACCCAACATTCCACTAACCACACAAATAAAAAATGTTGAAATTCCCTGTTCTGATATTGAAGCAATGCTCTGTTTAAATACCATCGATAAAACAATCAAGATTCCAAAATAAATCACACCTTCTAATAAGCCCCATACATATTTTTTTGTTTCCATTTTTTTTCCTAAAAGAAAACCAGATAAAAAACTAGAGATAATATAAATTCCAACAATCACTAAATGTACCACATACTCTGTCAAACTAAATTTAAATAGTATAAAAGCTAAAACAAATAATAAAATTATTGAGACTACGTATCCAATCAACACAAAAAATAATATATTAATAATGACACTTGTTTTATCCATCTCCATCTTCTTATTCTTTTCCATATTCAATATTCTCCATACTTTCTTTTTTTCAATATATTCATATACTTGTAAAAACTTGACAATCCTTTCACTTTTAGGTACTATTCAAAGTAAAAAAACAAAGGAGTGATTCATTTTGGATACCATTGGTGTCATACAAATTATTATTTTAATTATATTACTATTATTATCAGGATTTTTTTCATCTTCAGAAACAGCCTTAACTATGGCTAATCGCGTAAAAATTCGTAGTTTAGCAGATGAACAACATAAAAATGCGCTTATTTTACAAAAGGTTTATAATAATACAAGCAAAATGCTTAGTACTATTTTAATTGGCAATAACATTGTAAATATTGTAGCATCTTCTCTTACAACATCTTTTGCAATTGGTCTCGGTGGTAGTGTAGCGATTGGTCTTGCAACAGGTATTCTTACTATGCTGATTCTTTTATTTGGTGAGATTGTACCTAAAACATTAGCTTCTCTACATGCGGAAAAAATTGCTCTTTCTTATGCTCCCATAATTTTTTATTTAATGTATGTTTTGACGCCACTTATTTTTATAATTGATAAATTATCAAATTTTATTTTAAGACTATTACACATTGATCCAAATAAAAAAACAACTATGACTGAATTAGAATTAAAAACATATGTAGATGTAAGTCATGAGGACGGCGTAATTGAATCAGAAGAACGAGAAATGATTTATAATGTTTTTGATTTTAGTGATACTGTTGCAAAAGATATTATGATCCCACGAATTGATATGGCAACAATCAATGAAACTGCTACATATGATGAATTGATGACTCTTTTTCGTGATTGTATGTATACAAGAATCCCAGTATATAAAGAAGAAAAAGACAATATTATTGGGCTCGTTAATATTAAAGATTTTATTCTTGTTAATGAGAAAGAAACTTTTTGTGTCTCTGATATCATACGTGATGCCTATTACACATATGAATACAAAAAGACAGCGGATCTTATGTTAGAAATGCGTGAAAAATTAAGCAATGTTTGCTTTGTTCTAAATGAATATGGTGCTTGTGTTGGAATGATAACACTAGAAGATCTTCTAGAAGAAATTGTTGGAGAAATTAGAGATGAATATGATGCGGATGAAGAAGAATTTATTAAAGAACTAGATCATAATTGCTATTTAATTGAGGGTGCAATGAAATTAGACGATGTGAATAGTGCATTAGGTACTAATTTCCAAAGCGAAGATTATGATTCTATCGGTGGTCTTGTAATAGAAATACTAGACCGTATGCCTGAAATAAATGATGAAGTGGAAACGACTGATCATGTAATTCTAAAAGTGGAATCAGCATCTCAAAATCGTATTTTAAAAGTACTTTGTACACTCCCTGAACAAGAAGTCTTACACGATGATTTTGCACTTGATTCTGTGTCTTTATAAAAAATACCTATCACTTTTAAAGTCAAAAGTGATAGGTATTTTTATTTGTAATTTTCTGGATAAATAGACATTGTAATTCCATCTGCAATTGCATATGCAATATCATAAAATTTCGTATCGAATAATATGTTATCGCTATCTGTATTAATAAATCCAACTTCTACAAGTACTGCTGGCATCTGTGTACTATTTAATACAATTAAATTCGGACGTTCTGATACTCCAATATTGCGAAATCCAACTCGTTCTAATTGAGCATCAATATTTTCAGCAATCCTCTCTTGTATTCCTCCTTTTTCATATATCAATGATTCTACTCCATTATATTGATTTGGATATGGAGAAGAATTTCTGTGAATAGATACGAAAAAATCTGCATCATATGCATTTGCTTTTCTTGCTTTAACAATTGGCGAATCATATACGTCTTCTGTTCTTGTGTAAAAAACATCAAATCCGTAACTTTTCAAAATACTACCAACAGCTAACGTTAAATTTAATACATCATCTTTTTCTTTTCGTCCATCATATTGGGCACCATTATCCCACCCACCATGACCTGCATCTAATACAATTTTATATGCCATATAGTAATCCTATTTCTGTTCTTACTTTACTATATTGCAAATTCAAATTTCTGTTCCTAATAAATACTTTATTTCTCTATAGTTTATACCATATTTTTTTTATAAAATCGGGAAATTCATTTTTATAACTACAAATGGTCAATGCATATCCCTTAAGGATAAAATATTCTTTGATATAAATACTATATTCTTTTTCTTTTAAATCATGTATTCTTTGATTTTCTAAATCAACATAAAAAGAATTTAATTCTTGTCTCATACCTAGCCCTGTTAATTTTATATAACTTTCTTTGCCTGCCCAAAAACGAAAAAAATCCTTTTTATTTTCTTTAGAATATGTCAAGTACTCCACTTCTTTTTCATGAAAAAACCGCTTTATGATATTATTATGAATCTTCTTCTCTTCTTGAATATCAATTCCTACTAGATAATTAGAAACCACACATGAAACATATTCTCCCGAGTGCGAAAGACTAAAATGCAAATTATCTTCATATGGCAAAAAAGGTTTCCCATTCTGATCATATTCTATCTCAAAATTTTCACATCCAAATTCTATTAATGCTTTTTCTAAAATAATTCCTGCAGCAAGTGCTCTCATTTTATCTTTTTTATGTTTTAATTTTTTTATTTTATTTTTTCGATCTTTATTCATTTTTTTCAAATGTAATTCAAAAAGTTCTTCCTTTTCTAAAGACGAAATATTTGCTACGTATATTTGACAAGACATAAATTAGCCCTTTCTATATTTATTCATAAAAAAAATGCTGATTCACTAGAATTCTAGTAAAATCAACACTTTTCATACAGGAAAAGGGACTTGAACCCTCACGATGTCACCACCGGTGGATTTTGAATCCACTGCGTCTGCCATTCCGCCATTCCTGCTTATCTAATAGCCAAGATATATTGTATCACACTTGGCTATTAATTACAAGATTAAAATTCAAATTTTGAATAAATATCTAAATTATCGAATGTTGCAAAATAATCTTTTGGTGTTTCAGCTCTACGGATTAATTGTACATTTCCATCTTCTTTTAAAAGTAGTTCAGCCGATTTTAATTTCCCATTATAATTATATCCCATTGCATAACCATGTGCTCCAGTATCATGAATAACTAACAAATCATTTTTATCAATCTTAGGAAGCATACGGTCTACAGCAAACTTATCGTTATTTTCACAAAGAGATCCAACTACATCATATTTATGATCACATGCAGCATCTTCTTTTCCCATTACCGTTATATGATGGTATGATCCATACATAGCAGGTCTCATAAGGTTTACTGCACATGCATCACATCCAATATATTCTTTATGAGTATGTTTTTCATGAATAGCAGTTGTTACTAAATGACCATATGGTGCCATCATGAATCTTCCTAATTCTGTATAAATAGCAACATCATCCATACCAGCAGCAACTAAAATATCTTCATATGCTTTGCGAACACCTTCACCAATTTCATGTATGTCATTTCCTTTTTGATCTGGAAGATATGGAATACCAATTCCTCCTGATAAATTAATAAATGCAATATGAATTCCAACTTCTTTTTGAAGTGAAACTGCAACTTCAAATAATTGTCTTGCTAATGTTGGATAGTATTCATTCGTTACTGTGTTACTTGCCAAAAACGCATGAATTCCAAAGTGCTTAACACCTTTTTCCTTCATGATTTTAAATCCTTCATACATTTGTTCTGTTGTAAATCCGTACTTAGCATCTCCTGGATTATCCATAATACTGTTGCTTATTTTAAATACTCCACCTGGATTATATCTACAACTCATTGTTTCTGGAAGAGTTCCAAGAATTTCTTCTACAAATTCAATGTGAGTAATATCGTCTAAATTAATAATTGCACCAATATCATTTGCATATTTATATTCATTTGCTGGTGTTTCATTTGATGAGAACATAATATCATTTCCTGCTACACCCATAGCTTTTGAAAGCATAAGTTCTGTTAAAGAAGAACAATCACATCCACAACCATACTCTCTTAAAATATCAATTAAATATGGGTTTGGTGTAGCTTTTACAGCAAAGTACTCTTTAAATCCTTTATTCCATGAAAAAGCTTCTTTTAATGCCTTTACATTTTTTCTGATTCCCGCTTCATCATAAATATGAAATGGTGTAGGATACGTTTTGATAATCTCTTCTAATTTTTCTTTTGTTACAAATGGTTTTTTACTCATAATAAATCCTTTCTCTTTTCCTTTGTTTTATTTCTTAACATTACGTTTATTCTAGTTCAATTAGACGAATTTTATTACGTAATGCTTCTTTAAATATTGTTACTAAATGTTCTTCTTTCGAAAAAAGACAAGTATCACTACTTCTGTCTGTAATTTCTCCTGATAATACATAAGTTGAATCAATAATAAGTCGAATCTGTCCTTGCGTTTGTTTTGCATAATAGTTTTTATATGAAATTTCACTAAAGTCAGTATCACTTATAATGGTGATTTTAACATCCCTTGCAATTGCTTTTTCTAGCTCTTCTCTAAAATCCTCTATAATGTTACCTTGTGCTAACAAATATAATCTCATATCGCACTGTGTAATCATTGCTCGAATTTTATTTTTAATATTAGATGAACCAACAATTGTAATATAACCACTATACGTATTCTTAATCTTTGGCATATGTTCTAGAAGATATGTGCAGTCCTTTTCAAATGCTCTCATTTTATTATCTAAAAATTCTTTTAACATTATTGGAACATATTTTGTTGCTGTCCCCTCTACTATATATGCCGCACCCTTCTCTGTCAAACTAGTAAGACTTGCATAAATATTTGATTTAGAGATTCCTGTATACTTAGATACTTCATAACCTGTAATTTCACCATGTTCACATAAACAAATATATATTATTGCTTCTTGCCTTGTCAATCCAAAAGTCATCATCTTATCAATAACATGTGTTATTTCCATTGAATACCTCTTTATTCCTTGGTGTTTCTTTTTAAAAACACTATAATTGTATCCCATATTTTTTTATTTGTCAATTGCTATTTTTAGACGTTTCATTTAACAAACACTGCTTTTGTTTTCAAATTTTTGCAAGTTAAAATCAATAAAAAAAGGAAGAAAAAGATAAGTATTCTATCTTTTTCTTCCTAAATTATGTAATTTGCCAATCAATTGGCAAAATATTATGTGTGATTAAAAAATCATTTGTTTTACTAAAATGTTTACATCCAAAAAATCCTCTATAAGAAGATAATGGACTTGGATGTGCTGTATAAAGAACTAAATGTTTCTTATTATTTAATAACTTTTGTGCTTTTAATGCTGGTTTTCCCCACAATAAAAAAACAATCGGTCTATCTTCCTTATTTAAAATGGAAATAACAGCATTTGTAAATTCTTCCCAACCTTTTCCTTTATGCGAATGTGCTTCATGCGCCCGGACGGTTAATACCGTATTAAGCAATAAAACACCTTGCTCTGCCCAATAACTTAAATTTCCATGATTTGGCATTTCTAAGTTAAGGTCTGATATTACTTCTTTATATATATTTACAAGAGAAGGTGGAATTTTTTGTTGTTCACGTTGTATTGAAAAACTCATACCATGTGCTTGATTGATATCATGATAAGGATCCTGACCTAAAATAACAACTTTTACTTTAGATAATGGAGTTGCTTTAAATGCACTAAAAATCTCTTCTCTTTTAGGGAAAATTTGATACTGATTATATTCATGCTCTAAGAACGCTTCTAATGCTTTATAATATTCTTTTATAAATTCATCTTGTAACACAAGATCCCATTCTTTTTCAATCATAATCTTACATTTATTCCTTCATTTTTAAGATAAGATTTTACTTCCCTTATTTCTAACTCTTTAAAGTGAAATAAAGAAGCTGCTAATGCTGCATCTGCATTTCCAATTGTAAACGCAGTTTTAAAATGTTCTAATTTACCAGCACCTCCAGAAGCTATCACTGGAATTTTTACATGATTTGCTATCAAACTAGTTAATTCTAAATCAAACCCTGCTTTTGTACCATCACCATCCATACTTGTAAGCAAAATCTCTCCTGCTCCTAATTTTTCAACTTCCAATGCCCATTCTAAAGCATCTATTCCAACATCTATTCTTCCACCATTTTTATAAATATTAAAACCAGATTTATCATTTCTTTGTTTTGCATCAATTGCAACTACAACACATTGACTTCCAAATTTATCTGCTGCACGGCTTATCAAATAAGGATCATTAATCGCCGAAGAATTAATAGAAATTTTATCTGCACCTTCTCTAAGTAATGCTTTAAAATCATCTACACTTCGAATTCCACCTCCAACAGTAAATGGGATAAATACTTTTTCTGCTACTCTTCTAACCATATCTACTACAGTATCTCTTCCATCTGAAGATGCTGTAATGTCAAGAAAAACAAGTTCATCTGCACCTGCTTTATCATAAGCTGCTGCAATTTCTACTGGGTCTCCAGCATCCGTTAAATTTACAAAATTAACCCCCTTTACCACTCTACCATTATGAACATCTAAACAAGGTATAATTCTTTTTGTATGCATACTTTTACTTTCCTATCTTCTATTTTAACTACTAATAAAATTAGCTAATATTTTTAATCCTACATCTGAACTCTTTTCAGGATGAAATTGACATCCATATATATACTCTTTTTGTACTGCTGCATGTATTGTAACATTATATTCTGTTGTTGCTGTAACAATTGAAGGATCTTTTGCAGCTAGATAATAAGAATGAACAAAATAAACGTAACTTTCATCATCTAACTCTTTAAATAAAGTACTATTGTTTTGAAGTGCAAGAGAGTTCCATCCCATATGAGGTACTTTTAAATTTTCATGTTCTGGAATTCTTAGAATCTCCCCTTCTAATAGGCAAAGGCCCATAACACCATTACTTTCTTCACTTTTTTCAAATAATAACTGCATCCCCAAACAAATTCCTAAAAATGGAATTTGTCTTCTTACCGCTTCTTTGATCACATCTACTAATTCATAAGCGATTAATTTTTCCATTGCATCACCAAATGATCCAACACCTGGCAATATTATCTTATCTGCAGCTAAAATAACCGCTTTGTCTCTAGAAATAATTGCTTCTTCACCTAATGATACAATTGCCTTTTCGACACTTCTTATATTTCCTGCATCATAATCTATTATTACAATCATAGTTCCCCTTTAATCCTTTATAATTCTTCTGGTAATTCAATTTGTTTATTATCATCCATGACATTTTCTTCTGTAGTTACTTCTTCCGTAGTTGCTTCTTCTGTATTTGCTTCTTCCGTATTTGCTTCTTCCGTATTTGCTTCTTCTGTAGTTGGTTCTTCTATTTGAATATTATTTTGTGTACCAGATTGATTATAAGTACCGTTAACAATACTTTGCAATGTTCTAGTGTATGTCGCATCACTATCTGTATTAAGTATTCCCCTTGCATTCTCTTCACTCAAATTAAATTGACTTGATAAGATTGATAAAATATTAGAATATATTTTATTAACTTCATCCAAAACATTGTATTCTTGTGCAAATATCACTAAAGAATCATAAACTTTAATTGATTCAATTAAAGAATTTAATGCTTTTTCCATCATATTTAATTGAACAAAATTATAATAAGCATCTAATTTTCTATTCATACGCAATATTATTTTTGTACTTTCAAATTTATTAGAGTCTTCATCACTTAACTCTCTTCCGTAATACGTTAAATATGCTTGTTCGTAATTTCCTTCTTCGTAATATGCATTTGCTTTTTCCATCACCATCATTGGTTCAATTGCAAAATAAAGTATTAAAATTCCAGCCAAAATTGTAAGAGCAAAAAGATATGTAACAATCACTTTTTTCTTTGGTAATTTTTTTAAAGGCTTTTCTTCTTTTTTTTCTTTTACTTTTTTTTCTTTTTTCGGTTTTTTGGCTTTGGCCTTTTTCTCTTTTTTCGGTTTTTTGGCTTTTACTTTTTTTTCTTTTTTAGGCTTCTTTTCTTTAATTTTTTTCTTTTCTTCTTCTGCATTTAGTTCTTCTAATATTGCTAAATTTTCATCAGAAATACTTCCTAATTCATCTGCTTCACTTAAATTCAAGTCTTCATCTGTTTCAGTCATTAATTTTAAAAGCTTTTCTAAAAATCCAGGTTTTTTTTCTTTCTTTTTTTCTTGTTTATTTTGCAATAATTCATCAATTTCACTTGCATCATTTATATCGAAAGGCTCTGATGAAACATCGATATTACGATCACTAGCAACTTCTTGTTCTTCTTGCGTATTTGAAATTGGTATATTTAAAGAATCCATTTCCAATAATTCTTCTATCTCTGCTACATCTTCATCTAATACATTTGTATTTTCAACTTCTTGTACAAGTGTATCCATTGTGTCTTCAGCATGATTTTTAGCAGCAGATAACAATTCACTAATATCTTCTTCTGTCATTCCATCATTATCGTTATTTTTTTCGCGTATTATTTCCTTTTCAACTGAAACTTCATCTAATCTCTCTTCTGCCTCTGTAGATGGATCACTAACTGTTTTTAGCAATTCATCAAGATATTTTTCATTGGAATCCATTTTCTAACACCTTTCTGAATGAATTATATTTTATTTTCATACAAACTTTATTTTAATTTTAGCATAGTAAAATACTTTATACAATTTCATTTAATAAAAAATCAATGGGATCTTGTTCAATTTTACAACATCTTACTTTTATTTCTTCAGGTATTTGAAATAAAGTGCTATGTATTCGATATAAAAAAGATTTCAAATTAAAAAAAGCAATTTTTTCAAACGGCCATCTAATCACAGAAGGATACTCAAGACCAACTCCTAATTCTAACATTACAATCTCTTTATTTAATGTTTTTTGTAACCAAAGTGTATAGTTCTCCCAATCTTTTATATACCCTGTTTCACAATACTTTTCATGTTCTTTTAAATTAAAAACAAGATTCTTAGAACAATGTTGACATTTCGCTTTCCCATTTTTAAACTCTTCTAAAAAATCCTCAACAGCTACTACTTCATTCGAACAATTATCTTCACATTGTAATAACATATGCGTTCCACAAGGAGCAACAATACGGTCTTTTTCAAATCCCACTTTATATATTTCATCATCGTTAGATAATGTAATAATAAAATAATTTTTATTTTGCAAAAGCTCCTTTAGCTTATTATAAGCTTTTGCAGTATTTTCATTCTGCGCTATTTTTCCAATTCCTACGATAATAAATTCAGAATTATTTATCTTATTTTTCAATTCACTATACATAAGATACTCCGTTTCTAATAGTAATATTATATATTCATAATAAAAGCCGGGATAATCCCGGCTTTTATTATGTTTAAAAAACTAATTTATCAATCTCTCTAACAAGATTTGCAATTTCAGGTTTAGATAATTGTGCATTAGCACCTAATGCTTCACCTTTTCTTCTCATGTCATCATTTACAAGAGAAGAGAATATAATAATTGGAATATTTTTTGTATCTTCGCCTTCTTTGATTAATTTTGTAAGTCGATGACCATCCATAATTGGCATTTCAATATCTGTTATTACACATTTTACATGATCGTCTAATGTACCATTTTCTTTGCATTCTTTAATAAAATCCCATGCTTCTTGTCCATTTTCCGTATGTGTTAAGTTATGATAACCTGCCTTTTTCAATGATTCTACAATAAGTTTATTTAATAAAATAGAGTCTTCTGCAATCAAAATAGGAACATCTTTACGTTCTCTAAATCCTAATTCATCAATTTCAGCAACTTTTAATCCCGTATCTGGATTAATATCTGATACAATTTTTTCAAAATCTAAAATAATTGTCAGTTTGTTATCTTGTTTAATAATACCTGTTGACACGCCATCTTCTGCTGTTGATACAGTTAAATTAGGTTTAATTATATCTTTCCATGAAACTCTATGTATTCCTAATACATGATCTACGTGAAATGCGATATCTAATTTATTAAAGTTCGTAACAATAAATAATCCTTTATCATTAGCTGCTCCTCTTTGCAAACAGTTTTTTAAATCTATTGCCGTTATCATAACATCTCTAGGCATAAAAATACCTTCAATGCTAGGATGTGCATTTGGTACTGGAGTAACTTTTTGATAAGGAATAATTTCTTTAACCTTTGCAACATTAATCCCGTATGAATTGCCCTCTAATGTAAATTCTAAAACCTCTAACTCATTTGTTCCATTTTCTAATAGAATCTTTGTATCCATTTTTCCACCTCACACACATCATATTATATAATCATTGTATATTATATCACAACTTTTTACAAAAATAAACAAAAAAAACCTTATAAAATAAGGTTTTAAAAATTTAAAATATTATACCTTCAAAACCGAATACGTTTAATCAATTTCTTTTCAAATGATGTCATCTCCTGATTAACATTCACCTATTTCCGTTAGGATAAGCCCTCGACCGATTAGTAACCATCAGCTGAACATGTTGCCATGCTTAC
>JBOFWM010000020.1:0-19557 GCA_051653625.1 Lachnospiraceae bacterium | reverse complement strand
TACCACTCCATTGAATTGCAATGTCACCATCTAGTATAAAGTACATAACAATTCCTACGATTACATTCATACCAGTGATAATCGCACCTACTAGATCATATTTGCTCCATTCCTTTTTCATTAAATCCATCCTTTCTTTCTTCTTAATTATTCATGCTTTTATGATAACACAAATTTTTCTACCACATGTGCCACACCATCATTTTCATTATCAAGCGTAATATACTTTGCAACTTTTTTCACTTCATCTACTGCATTTTCCATAGCTACACCTAATCCTGCTGTTTGTACCATGGAGAGATCATTATAACTATCTCCTATCGCAATCACCTCATCAACAGAAATATCTAACATGTCAATTAAACGTAAAATGCTTTTACTTTTATCCACTTCTTTATTCATAAATTCTAAAAAGAACGGTTTTGAAATGGTCATATATAATTTTCCTTCCATTTCTTCTTTTAATTCCGCCTCAAGTTCCTTTAACTTATCTGGATCTTGTAACACAATTACCTTTACAACATCCGTTGTAATATGTGTTTTAAAATCATCTGGAATATAAATTTCCATACCTGTTATTTGCTTTTCAATATCTGTATATTTATTGTGCTCCGATGCAACAATAGTGTCTCCAATATATGTTTGTATGTATGCACCTTTTTCTTTGCACATCTCATGTAATTCATGTACATGTTCCATTGTAAGATTTAATTCAAAAAGATGATTTTTTGTAACAAAATCTAAAATTTTTGCACCATTAAAAGAAAGAATATATCCTCCATATTTCTCAAATTTTAATTCTCTTGCAATATGTTCCATAGCAAATGTTGGTCTTCCTGAGGCTAAAACTACATGTACTCCTTTTTTTTGTGCTGCCTCTAAAGCCTCCTTCGTTTTCTCTGAAATTGTTCCATCATTTTTTAATAATGTGTCGTCTAAATCAAGTACGATCATTTTGTACATGTTCTTTCCTCCGTTTATTTTGTAATATTAAAATGCGTTTATTTATAAATTTACCCAAAAGGTGTCCTTAAAATTTTATCTTCCTCAACAATAAAAATTCCTTTTGGCATAATTCTTATTTCTGGAATAACAGGTAGTGCCATAAAGGATAATGTTATAAAAGGATCAATTCCATCTGCAACTCCCATTTCATGTGCTTTTGGAATCATTTCACTTAAAATATCCTTTACTTTTTTATATCCTAAATCACTCATAAGTCCCATAATTGGCATTGGAAGCGTTTTAAAAATATGCCCCTTTGTTACAATGGTATATCCACCTTGTGTCCGAATTAATTCTCTAACTGCTAACTCCATATCTGCATCATTATCACCAACTACAATGATATTATGAGAATCATGAGACACACTCGATGCAATTGCACCACCTACAAGACCAAATCCTTTTACAATACCAACGCCAACTTCTCCATCCTCTTTATACCGATTAATTACTGCAATTTTTTGATATGTACGATTCGTTTTAAAATAGTTTTCTCCATCTTCTTCATACCATGGAACAGACTCTATCACATGCCTTGTCATAATCTGTCTCTCTTGCATTTCAAGAATATGCGCTTTTGTTCCAAGATGTTTTAATTTCAATTGGTTGCGATTGAACTCTTTTATTTTAATACTTTGTCTTAATTTTATATTACACTCTGTAATTTCGCAAACTTGATCTTTTTTTATTTTCTTTCCCTTGTGAAAAACGGAGTGAATATTCATTGTTTTCATATCTTCAAATACAATAAAATCTGCTTGATATCCTGGCGCGATTGCTCCTAAATGTTTTAATCCATAACATGTGGCTGCATGAATTGTTGCAATCTGCAATGCTGATTTTAATGGCAAACCAAGTTCTACTGCTCGCTTTACATTGAAATTAATATGACCTTCTTTTTGAATCTCTTCAATATGTTTATCATCTGTACAAAAACAAAAATTCCTACAATCAACATTATTATTTACAATTCCCTTAACGATTGCTTCTAGATTTCTTGCTGCACTTCCTTCTCGAATCAATACATACATACCATTTCTACATTCTTTCAATGCATAATTAAAGTCTACACATTCATGGTCTGTTGTAATTCCTGAAAAAACATATGTTGCTAACTCTTTTTCCGATAAAAAAGGTGCATGTCCATCCTTAATCTTATCTTTAAACAATTCTAGCTTATCTAACATAGAAGATTCACCATTTATTACAGATACGGTATCCATTACTTCACCTAAACCTAGTATTCTATCATTGCGTTCATATTTTTTCATGTCATGCGCTAGAAGTTTACAACCATATTCCTCTAAGGTAGTGGATGGAACACAAGAAGGAAGCATCAAATATACGTTTGCTGTAACATCTTTTGTTTCCTCTAAGATGTAATCAATTCCATCATTTCCCATTACATTAGCTGACTCATGTGGATCTACAATAAATGTAGTTGTTCCACATTGCACAGCCTGACAAATCAATTCTTTCGGTGTTACTAGTGTGGATTCTAAATGTAAATGACTATCAATAAAACCTGGTGTTACATATTTCCCCTCTAAATCAATTTCTATTTCTCCTTCATAAGTACCTACTCCTAAGATCTTTCCATCTGCAACCGAAATATCACCTTCTACAAATTCTCCCGTATGTGACATAAAAATAGTTGCATTTTTCAAAACCAATTCAGAACGAATGATTCCACGCGCCATTTTTAATATTTTTTGATACTTATTCGTTTCCATATATTTTCCTTCCTAAGAAAACTACACATAATACATATAATTATTATTATTATCTCTTACCTTTTCACAAAATTCCTCTAACGTTACCTGTTTCAATGTATTCACAACTGCAACATCTAATGGAAGAAATACCAATTCTATCATTGCTTTTTCAATGCTCTCATTTTCCACTGTTTTATCTACTGCTTCAAATAAATTGCTTTCAATTGAATGGAAAATATCATATACCGAAATTTCCGTTGTTTTTTTTGCAAGACGATAACCACCTTGTGGGCCTTTTACTGATGTAACAAATCCACCTCTTTTTAGAAGCGAAAAAACCTGTTCTAAATATATTTTTGAAATGTTCAACTTTTCTGATATACGAATCACTGTTATACATTCGTCTGGCATGCACTCTGTAGCCATAAATACCATTGACGCCAGTCCATATCTTGATTTTGCTGATATTCTCATACTGTTCACCATCTTTCTTTTTTATATATGATTATATACTATTTCCCCTTTTTTTTCAATACATACTAAATTGATATGAAAACTATTGACAAAAAACAAAATGTAAAATATAATCTAAAACATATTAAACATATATGAAATGTTAAAAAACTGGAGGATTTATTATGATTATCTTAAACACATCACTATTTTTAATTGGCATTATCGCTCTTTTCTTTTTACAAAGAAAGAAAGTATCCTTTAATTTCCTGGTTTTGCTTGCATTGATTGCAGGAATTATTTTGGGAATTGTACTACATAATTTTGATGACACAACGATTAGTGAAAGTATGCGCTGGATTAGTATTGTTGGTACTCTATACGTACGATTACTTCGTATGATGGTTATTCCACTTATTTTTGTTTCCATAGTTTGCGCAATCATTAACCAAACAGCCGGTAAATCCATCAAAAAAGCAACCGCGATTATACTTATTGTCCTACTTGGAACAACAGCGATTGCCGCCGTTGTAGGAGGTCTTACTGCTACTAGTTTTCAACTTACCTCAGAAGGTCTAGAAATTGGAGAAAGTGAAGCACAACGAACAGAATATATTGAAGAGCGTTCTGAAACAATGGCAAATCTTGAAACTACCATTATAGAAATTGTTCCAACAAATCCTTTTTATGCTCTTACTGGACAAGGAACAAACGCTACATTATCTGTTGTATTTTTTGCAGTTCTTCTAGGAATTGGTGTTTTGCAAGCAAAAACTTATGCATCGGAACAGGCGGATTTTTTCAAAAAATTATTTAACTCCCTGAATACAATTGTTGTGGAGCTTGTTATGATGATTGTAATGCTTACTCCTTATGGTATCTTTTCACTTATTACGAATACCGTAGCAAGTAGCGACTATACAAGTATTTTACGACTTGCTAAATTTGTTATTGCATCCTACGTTGCAATTTTCATAATGTTTCTTATTCATGGTATCATCTTAGCATTTTTAGGATTAAATCCAATTACATTTTTCAAAAAATCGATGGCAACTTTAATCTTTGCATTTACCTCAAGAACAAGTGCTGGAACATTACCTTTAACCATTCGTTCCCTTCATGAAGATTTAGGAGTATCCGAAGGGATTGCTAATCTTGCACCGTCTCTTGGTACCTCTATTGGGCAAAATGGTTGTGCAGCCATTTATCCAGCTATGTTAGTAGTTATGGTAGCGCCTACTGTGGGTCAGCCTATTACACCATCCTTTTTCCTTCTGATGGTTGTGGTCATTACATTCGCTTCAATTGGTATTGCTGGTGTAGGTGGTGGTGCAACATTTGCTGGAATTACAGTTTTAACAGCACTTGGGCTTCCTGTTGGAATAGCAGGTTTATTAATTGCTGTAGAACCACTAATTGATATGGCTCGTACTGCTTTAAATGTAAGTGGAAGTATGATTTCCGCATTAGCTGCATCAAAAGTAACTGGAGATATTAGTATAGATTCTTATAATGAGAAAATAAAACTCTAGAATAGATCTAAAAAAGGCTGCAAATTTGCAGCCTTTTTTAGATAACACCTTATTTTCTATATATTTTAGTTGCAAAATACATATAGATACTATTTACACCTACTGAACTTAAAAATACATACAACTGGAGATATCGTTGCTATCATTTGTATTAGAGTGGTTTGTGTATTCATTTCAGTAAATACAATTACCCCGAAAATGGCCCAAGTAAAAATATAAATCATCCTACCCTTTTTACTGCTATACAAAAAACAAATTCTTAACCATTCCTCTTAGCGGTATATTTAGAACAACGAATGCCATATACTATCGTGTTTGACAAATGTATTGGGTTAAAATGTTTAGCATCCACCTTATGATGTTTTAAAATAAGTGATAATGCTTCTTCCTTTTTATCATCCGATACAACAAATACTTCACCTTGCCCTATAACACTCTCATAAGACATACTTGTAGTACAAGCTTTTTCACCGATTGGCATAAGTACTTGAAGGGAACAGTCCATTTCAAAACTCACTTTATTGTTCAAACGAATTAACTCATTCTTTCTTCCTTGCATAGCTCCATGAAAATAAAGAATCATATCCCTCTCATCTATTTCATATCCAAAATTAACAGGAACAATATATGGATATTCTTGATCAAACATTGCGATTCGACAAACGATGCATTTATCAATTATACGAATAATATCATTTAAATCCGTTATTTCTCTATCTTTACGTCTCATATTATTTCATCTCCAATTTTTTTATAGACTGATTCAATTTCTTTCGATAATAATCCGTATACTTTCTTGTAGATTTTAATAACTCATCACAAAAAGCTGCCACGTCTTCACCTGTTATATCTAGAACATATTTTCCATCTGCAATTCCTACTTCAAATAACTCAATTAAATCATATTGGGTACGAAGCATATCCATTCCATCTCCACCTGCATAAGGCCACATGTAGGATGAAATTTTTTCATATACAAATCGATATTCTTCTGGCATCATTGCAACTTTTTCCATTTTTGCTTTATATTCTTTTTTATCAAGAATAATACTTTTAATAAGATTACTCATTTAATCCACATCCCCTCTCTAAGTATTCTTTAATCTCATGATTCAGCTTATTTCTTGCATTACTATTTTTATCCTCATCAGAAAATGCTAACATAAATTCATCCGCAAATTTTGCCACATCTTCCCCTAAAAACTCTACAAGTGTTTTTTCCTCTGCTACACTTTCTTGAAACAAATTCAATAATTCATAAAACACTTCTAAGTTCGAAAATATTGCAAAATCACCATTGGGAGAACCCACACAATACATATAATTCTGAATTTTTTTATATGCATATTTATAGTTTTTAGGCAATGCATTTACTTTTTTCATCAAAGTTCTATATTCTTTTTTTTCTTCTACACTTCCAATTATGAGTTCACAAAAAGATTTTTTCATAATTTTTTCTCCTTTAAATGATTAATTTTTAATGACAGGTACTCCCACTTTTTCCAGAATTTTTCTAATTCTAAACGTCCAGCATCATTTAAAGAATAAAATTTTCTTGGCGGTCCTATGTCAGATGGCTTTTTTTCTATTTGTACCAGCTTATTTTTTTCAAGCCTTACTAAGATAGTATATACAGTACCTTCTACAACATCTTCAAATCCCAATGCATTTAATTGTCTTGTAATTTCATATCCATATGTTTCATTACAACTTATAATTTCAAGAATACATCCTTCAAGAACACCTTTTAACATTTCTGTCAAATTTTCCAAATTTCTATCCTCCTACTCCGTATAACATGTATGCAGTATTACTTACTACCGCTACATAATAACACTTAGTAGTATGTGTGTCAATTGTAAGCATGTTTATCCAAATAAAAAATAGACTTTTCACTATGACATCTAGTGAAAAGCCTTACATATATTACTCTATATCGCCTAATACTAAAAACTCTTTCCGAATCATTTGTTTCGTATTTAAGAGTTCACTTGCAAGCATAGCCATTCGTTCTTTTTCCATTCTTGCAACTGGTGCTGAAATGCTGATTGCGTATCGCTCCTGTCCATCTGGAATGTCTAGCGATACAGCAACACATCTTACTCCAAGTTCATTTTCTTCATCATCTTTTGCATATCCTGTTTGACGAATTTCAGAAAGTATCTGTAAAAAAGTTTCATACGTAATAATTGTATGAGCTGTTCTCTGTTGTATTACAGATTTTTCCCACATTCTATAAACAGCATCCTCCGACATATCTGCTGCCATTGCTTTTCCTACACCAGAACAATAGAATGGAATCTTACTTCCAATCCTTGAAACCATTTGTATCGAATTATGTCTCGCTTCAACTTTATCAATATATACAGCATCAATACCTTCTAATTTAACAAAATGTACAGTCTCCCCTGTTTTATGCATCAACTCTCGCAAATATATCCGCACCTTCCCAATAATATCAATACGTCCCATAATTTTATTGGATAATTCTACAATTTTAAGTGTTAATTCGTATTTTGAATCTTCTTCTCGTTGTTTTACGTATCCCATGCATTGCAAGGATAAAAGCACACGATGCACCGTACTTTTATTTAAGTTCACTTCTTTCGTTATTTCCATAAGTCCCATTGGACCATTTTCAGCTAATTGTTCTAACACTCCAAATAATCTGTCTGCAACTTGTATCGGGTTCTTTTCTTCCATACAACTCTCCTGTTCCACATAATGAAACCATTGTATCACAATGTGATTTTTAACACAAGTATCACAAATGTTAGAAAAGAGACATATGATCTGATTATATTTTGCTATTTCATTCTCTTCTCAAATCGAAAGAAACACTCTTTTCCAATCGTATCGTCTTGCATATGTGGATCTTTATGACGTGAATTGAAAAATTCTACAATATGAAATCCACATCGATTAATATAAAAATGAAGATTTCTCTTTTCAAAATATGGAGTAACCGTCTCCCATACCTTAGTATTAGAATGGAATTGTTCTATTTCATTCCAAATAAATTGTCCCACCCCATTACTTTGTATTCCGCATTTTACATACAAAAAATCAAGATGATTATGTTGCGTTTTTTCATCAATTACTACGATTGCACCACCTACCATTTCATTATTTACAATTGCTTTGTATGCAATTGCACCATTGGCATTTAAGGATCGATCAATATCTTCCTCTGGAAGAACTAACGTATCTAAATCTGGAAACTCTTTTTCCGCACCTTTTTGAAATGCTTCTTGCATATCAAGTTTAAACTCTAATACTTCTTCTTTTGTAATACGTTCTACTTTAATATTCATATTTACACACTTTCTAAACTTCTATTATAAATTTCTAGAAGTTGTTTTCCAACTTGTTCAATTGTTCTCGTTTGCGCAACATTATATCCTTGATTTACAAGATTTGGAAGTTTTTCCTCAAGTATTCCCCTAATTTTTTGTTCAAATCCATCAAGGCAACTTGCTTTATATACATCTTGATTGTGAATAAGCCAATCCTCATATACTGGAATATTTCTTAATAAAATAGGAATTTTCATTGCCAAAGCCTCTAACACTACAATTCCCTCTGTTTCTTCCTTAGAAGGAAAAAGAAATAAATCACAATCCGCATAAGCCTCCCTTAATTCTTCTTTTTTAGCATATCCTGCAAATTTTAAATTAGGGAGCTTTGTATAAACTGCCTTCCTTATTTTCTTTGGTACTGTATTTAAATTTGTTTCTCCAAACCATATAAACTGATACTCAGGCATTCGTTTCGCTAATTCTACAAAATCTAAAATTCCCTTTCGTTCAATCGTAAGTCCAACAGACATAATAATTTTAACATCCTGTCCATATCCATACTTTTTCCTAAAGTTTCCTTGTTGTACCTTTTCTTTGTCATAATAGTCTAAATCGATTCCATTTGATACTGCCTGTATTTCTTTTTTTATTCCATAAGAACGCAAAAGCCTCTTTGAATATTCTGTTGGCGTAATAATAATATCTCCTTTGTTATAACAATATTTTATCCATATTCCAAAAAGCCGATCAAGCATATTCGTTCCTAAAAAAGAATTCCTAAAATCTTCTTTGGTAGAATGTGCATGATATACAACCGGTATTCCTTTCTTATGGCAAAATTTCGCAATTCGCACCGATTCTAAAAAAACAGTATTGATATGAACAACATCGGCATCGTCTATAATTTGTGTTATCTCAATCCCATTTGCTTTTGCTGCACATCGCTGATGATAAATCGCGCGACCTACTCCACTCTTTTCAATCAATTTCTGCATTCCTGAATGTAAATAAACTTTCATACTTTCTCCTCATCTAGTTATGCTGCAAAATTAAGCAGCGCTTTAAACACCTGATTTAAACCCATACTATATAAAAAAATGGCCATCGGTTTTCCTAATAAAATAATAACTGTAAATTTCTTTAATGTCATTTTACTTACACCTGCTAAATAACAAAGAAAATCATCAGGTGCAACTGGTAAAAAAATTAAGAATGCAAAAAGTTTTTCAAATCGATTTTCTTTCATTAAAAAAGCACTATATTTATCATAAAATTTTTCACCTGTTATTTTCTGCACAAAATCACGTCCTAAACTTCTAGCAATTAAAAAGGTCCAAATTGAACCTAAACAAATCCCAACATAATTAAGAACAAATCCACCTACTACACCAAAAAAAACTACACCATATACACATCCAACAGCTCCTGGAAGAATAGGAACGACTACCTGTATTGCTTGTAAAAACACAAAAACTAAAGGTGCTAAAACTCCCCATTGCTCCATAAATACTTTCATTTTCTCTTGATCTGTGAAAATACCCATATGAAATCCATAAATCGTTCCTACCACTACAAAAAATGTACTAACAATTAATATTATTTTTTTATAGTTATCCAGCAATGGAATGTATTTGATCATATACTTCCTTCCTTTCTTCATTTAAGGCTACTTTGTAAATGGTTTCTCTATAAATGTTTTCTATCCCAGCTCCAAATTTATTTGCAGAAATCCTTGAAGCATATTGCACTGCCTCTTTCTCCATCGATAAATAGATATTCTGATAAAATAATTTAAAATAATACTCTAAAAACTCTGTTTGCGCTGAATAAGAATATCCATTTCTACCATTTTCTAAGAGCTCTTCTAAACACTCATCTTTTCGAACTAATAATGGTTTCCCAGATGCAAGAGCTTCTACATAGGTAAGACCTTGTGTTTCACTCTTTGATGCGCTTACAAATACATCACCTAATGCATAATAGTTTTGTATGGTATTCCAGTTAACTTCTCCAGCAAAAATTATAAATGACTCTAACCCTTTTGCTTGTACCAATGAGATTATTTTTTCTTTTTCTGGTCCTGCTCCTACAATTAAAAGTCTTGCAAGCGAATCTATTTGCACTACTTTTTTCATCATATAGATCAATTCCTCTATGTTTTTTTCTTTTGAAATCCTTCCGATGCTAATCAAAATATGATTTTCACTACTAAGATTCCATTGTTTTTTTAGTTGTTCTACTGCATGATGATCCACATGTTGAAACTTTTCTATATCAATTCCAGTTGGTTGAATAGCAATTTCTTTGCTCACATGATATTGTTTCAACAGTTTTTCGACTTTCTTAGTTGGAACAATAACAGTATCTGCTCTATTACAACAATATCTACTGAATGTTCTAATCATTCCCTTTAATGTTTCATTTCCTGGAACCTTTAAATAATGGGTATAATCTTCATAAATAGTATGATAAGTATGTACAATTGGTATCTTTAATTCTCTAGCTGCCTTTCTACCCAAATGACCTATTGAAAACTCTGTTTGAGTATGAATGATATCTAGTTCTAATGCCTCTATCGTTTTCATCCAAATAGTAGCCAAGCTACATCCTATTCTTCTATCTTTAAGCAAAATAAATGGAAGACTTTTCATTCGAAAAACACCCGGTTCTTGCTCTTTCACCTCTGGATTACTAACTGTAAATACATATACACTATTTCCTCTATTTTCTAACTCTTTTTTTAACTGATATGCTGAATTTGCAACGCCATTTATTTCTGGATAATATGTATCTGTAAAAATTCCTATCTTCATAAAACTACCTCTTTCTGTATGCTCTGAAAGTATTTTAACGAATACACATAAACAACAAAGATATAATTTTTAAACAATTCTTAAACAAATTCTAACCCAAATAAAATGGATAATAAAAAACAGCCACTCTCGTAGCTGTTTTTTAATTTTTTTCTATATTTAATCGATAACCCGCTCCCCATACCGTTTCTATGATTTGTGGATTCTTACTATCTTCTTCTATTTTGTCTCTAATTCGATTAATATGTACCGATACCGTTGCACTATCTCCTATGTAATCATATCCCCATATTTTTTCAAATAATGTATCTTTTGAAAATACAATATTAGGATTCATTGCTAAAAAGCTTAGCAACTCAAATTCTCTATGAGGTAACTTTATTTCTTCTCCATCCTTAAATACCTTCCAACTCTTTGTTTGGATATGAAGCGTTTTAATTACAATAGTATGCTCCTCTATCACTTCTTCATCAAGATTTCTATTTTTCACTACACTAGTTAATCTTTCATATCTCTTTAAGTGCGACTGCACTCTTGCAACAAGCTCTGCTGGATCAAAAGGTTTTGCAATATAATCATCTGCACCTAAACCTAATCCTCTAATTTTATCAATAGATTCTGTCTTCGCAGTCACCATTAGTATCGGAATATCTATTTTATCTCTAATCTCTCTACAGATCTCGTATCCATTAACTCCTGGAAGCATCAAATCAAGGATTATCAAATCATACTCTCCGTTTAAAACCATATCTACTACATTTGTTCCATCATTTTTTATTTCTACTTCATATCCATTTATTTCAAGATAATCTCGTTCTAGACACGCTATCCCTTCATCATCTTCTACAATCAATATTTTACTCATTATAAGCTTCCTCCTTCCGTAAAGGGAATTTCCATTTCAACCACAAATCCATCATCATTTTTAGCGTTAATTTTCCCGCCATGTTCTTCTACAATATGTTTACATACATAAAGTCCTAATCCACTCCCATCATTTTTACTTGTTCTAGCTAAATCTCCACGGTAAAATTGTTCAAATACATGGGGTAATTTATCTTCGTCTATTCCTTTTCCATTATCTGAAAATATAATCTTAATCTTTTTATCCATTTTTTCTATTTTAATAGTAATCACAAGGGAACTTACTTCCGCATATTTTTGACTATTTTCAATTAGATTATCAAACACTCTTCTCATTTGATCAATATCTATTGTTACAAAACATTTCTCATATTCCTTTTCTAATTTGAAAGAATATCCCTTTTCCTCGCAATCCATTTTCTTTTGTTCGATATACTCTTTTATCCATTCACGTAATTCAATTGATTGCATAAAAATTGGCATATTTCCTGTTTCTAGCTTTGAAAAAAAGAATAACTTTTGCAATAATTCATCCATATCACACGCTTTTTTATAAGACATCTCTAAATATTTTTTTTGTTTTTCTGGCGTATTAGCAACACCATCTAACATCCCTTTTACGTAACCTTTTACTGAAGTTAGCGGCGTTCTCAGATCATGAGAAATACCAGAAATCATGTCTGTTCTTGCCTTTTCATAAGATGCATTTTTTTCCATACCAGACTTTAAATTTTTCTGCATTGCATTAAAGGTATTACATAACTCTAAAAATTCATCCTTTTCCTGATAGGTAATTGGAATATCTAAATTGCCATCGTTAATTCGCTTTGCCGCCTGATTCAACTCCTCTACAGGCTTCATAATTTTCTTAATCAATTTTTTTGTAAAAAACTGGCTACAAAATAACAAACTTGCAATCACAATAATTCCTAAAATTACAAAAACAACAATAAATACATCATACATTCCTTTACTGATTCCAAAAGTAGAAATATCCTTTTCCGCATGAACTGCATATACATGATAATTTAATCCATTCTTTGAAATGATACACCTTGCTATCGTACCACCCTCAACACTATATAATTTCACCTGACTAGATGGATATCCTACCCCTTCTAGTTCTGTTACAGCTTGTACTTGATAGTTATCTGTATTAGAAAATTCTTCTTGATTCTCATTCAATACATACAAGGTAAAACCATATTCTCCTATCTTTTCACTTAAATGTTCCCATGTTACAGAAGAATTTTGCGCTCCCATTAATATTGTCTGAACATCATATACATGATCTGCTAAACCATATTCTTGATCTAATCTATTGGTATATTCATCTTCAAAAGCAACAAATAGTACCCCAAATACACCATATAGAATAAGTAATGAAATCAAAACGATTATTGTATTGGATATAAAAATTCTTCTTTTCATTGTCATGATATTTTCCCCTTCTATCGAAAAAGTTACATCTTTATCTATAATAGCATGATTATAATACAAAAAATAGCACCCCCTAGTTTTTTTCTACCGTATCATGTAGAGTTAAAGAATAAAGTGCTATTTTCTAAATTAATTATAAACTTTATTTTTGAAATCTTGATAAATGTTCATAAGGCAAAATCAATCGACCTTTATACAATCCACATCCATCATTAACACAAACATCATTTATTGCTGCAAACATGTTGACATCAATTTTTGATAAATCTAATTCTTGCAACAATTCCAAACGCTTAAATGCTTCATCAAAATAAATACATTTTCCCTCTGGAATAAGACTTCGTCTACTTCTTTCACTTTCTTGTCTTTTTTCATATCCTAAATGATTTGCTGGCCCAATTTCCGCAAAATCATCCATTGTTTTTGTACGAAGTTGAATTTCTATATTACATCTTGCACTGTTATCATAAAAGGTAATATGCAAGGAACGATATCCTTGTGGCTTTACATCGTGTACATAATCCTTATAATAATCTGCAATGTTTTCATTTAATAGATGAGACTTCTTATTATTCTCCCATGTTGATAATTCTGCACTAAATCCTCTTTCTTCTAAAAATACAGGCAAATAATTTGCTATTTCATAAAGATATTTTAGCTCCTCTTCTTCCTTATTTTGACCTTCTTTCAGATTACATTTTGGTAATGATATAACAATTCTATAAGCAATTAAATCACGTAGTCTATTTAAATGTTTTTTTAATTCAGATATAGATGGAAACTCTCCCTGTTTTTGATAAAAGTCATAGATATATTCAACGATAAATCCATTAAATTTTTCTTCTGCTCGTATTAAAGACTTAATTCTCCCTTTAAATGTAAAAGACAAAAATGGATATTCTTTAGACATATATTGATAAAACTCTCTAATTCTTTGCGATTGTGATGTTAGAAATTCATTGTGTTGCAATAACTCTGCAATTTGGATTATAAAATTGCAATGTACCATATCAATTTGATTTCCTGTAGTTTTTGCCGAATCTTTTAAATCTTTTGAATATCTTTGTAATATTTTAAATACTGTATCCCCATCATATAAATAATTGTTTAATACTTTCATAAATCTTATTCTCTTTCTTAACTCTTTGGTTTTTCATTTTTTTGCTACAAAAAAGACGCAATGGTAAATGTACCACTGCGTCTTTGCATCTGTTCTTTTCATCTAGTATATTGTATTCTAAAACGAGAAAAATAGCAAGGTAAACTTTAAAAGAGACATATTATAATACATAATTTAGCTCACGTTTCAACTCTATAATGTGAGTTTGTTTCCCTCTTATTGTTTATGCAATATTTTTAGTAGTGCATCCACTTCTTCTTCTGTAAGTGTAACACCTTTCCCCATTTTTTCATGCTCTGGTGCCCAATCTCTTATATCATATTTAGGCGCCCCACCATTCCAACTTATTTTATTTAATTCTTTCTTCCAACCCTTTGCATTCTCTGAAAGAACACCAATTTCTTCTATTATTTCATATTTAAATTCTGCCATTCGTTTCTCCTTCTTTGTATTATTCCATTTCTATTTTATCAAAACCTTCTTCTAAATCCAATACAATACTGTTATATTCTATAATTTGTTGTAATTTAAATTTTTCAGTATTCTTTTTTAAAAGTACATGATACAATACCTATAAATTCTATAACTATAAAAAGGAGTCCTTTTAATGAAACACGAATGGAAAAAACATGAAAAAACAATTTATTTACCTACTACAAAACCTCAGAAACTAGTTGTTCCAGCATACAATTTTTTTACAATAGAAGGACAAGGCAATCCAAATGAACAAGATTTTGCAAATCGTATTGCTGCATTATACCCCTTAGCATATGCCATCCGAATGATGCCAAAATCTGGTGATACACCTGATGGTTATTTTGAATATACCGTTTATCCTTTAGAGGGAATTTGGAGCTTATCCGAGAAAGCAATTAAAGGCAATTATTTTAGTAAAGAGGAACTTGTCTATAAAATCATGATTAGACAACCTGACTTTATAACGCCTGAACTTTTTGATAAAGCCCTAGCAAAAGTAAAATCAAAAAAGAATGTGTCAGATCTTATTGATGAAGTGAAACTTGAATCCATTCAAGATGGAACATGTGTACAAATGATGCATATTGGATCTTACGATACAGAACCTGAGAGCTTTGATCAACTGAAACAATATTGCGAAAACCATAATTTCAATAGAACAGATTTTCGACATCGTGAAATCTATATATCCGATTTTAGAAAAACCGCTCCCGATAAATTAAAAACCGTATTGCGATATTTTATTAATGAATAGTATTTCCTTTTCTATTCTTTTACACGCTCTTCTCCATAAATACTTTCAATAATTCCACCTTTTTATCTCTTCCCATCAATTGATAATAGTGATACCAATTTTGAACAGAGTCCATGGGGATCATTTCCCCTTTCACCATTACATGATCAAAATTCTTACTCGTATCAAGACTGCAATCATATATAATATTATCTTTCACAATTGCAAAACCGCCCATGACATCAAGTTCAATCCCATTTACTGTAAATTCATAAAAATATTTTGTTGCATAAGTTCCAGCATTTGATTCTTTAAGTGTTCCCATCTCCATTAAAATATTCTTTGCTATGATACAATCGTCTTCTTTAATCATGAAATCTATATCTGCAAATTCCAACACAATACCTCGTAAATACAACATTGCCGAAGCTCCAACTGCCCATGTAATATTATTTTTATTTAGTTGTTCTGCAATTTTAGAAAGAGTCATTAATTTTTCATCTATTGTTTTTTCTATCATAATATCCTTTTCTTATTCTCTTACTTCATTTCTTGGAGCAATTCCATTAATTCATACGTTCTTTCTTTTGTAATCCGCGCGCCTTCAAGACTCCTTACCATTCCTTCCATACTTCCACCCACATAATCAGCCCCAGCATCATCCACATCTTTCTCTTTATTTATAATCCACTCTTTTTGTTTCTCTTTTAACTCGTCTGTAATTTTATCCATATCATATAACATGGACCATACATAATTTAACGCGCTATCCCATAATTCATATTGTGTTTGTGCATTCTCATTCATTTCTAACTGTGTTACCAAATCGTGTTGCAATTCATTTTCAAGTTCTGCATATTTTTTTTCGCACTGTTTGAGATACTCACTTGTAGTGTCCATTTTATTCTGGCTAGTAACTTTTTCTTCTTTTATATCAGTCTCAAGTACAATCTCTGAAGATGTAGAAAGTTCCTCAAATGATAAGGCATTATCGTGCCCATTAAATAAAATTGCATATACATGATGAATTTGTGCAGGATAGGATTCTGCTATCTCCCCATTATAAAAGACTTGTACGATGTCTCCAACTTCAAATTGTATCCTATCATCTTTTAATTGAGTATCTAACGAAACACTTATTTTATCACTGCTCCTTCGTTCGTCTTCCTCTTCATTTACTAAAACAAGTATAGTTCGTTCCGATACCTCAAGTACACTGCCCATAAAATTAGGCTCCTTGTAAATATCATTCATTGTCATTGGTCGAGACATATAACTAATCACAACTCCAATAAGAAGGACTGTGGCAACTACAATCCAAATTCGTTTTTTACGATTCATATTTGCTCATCCCTTTCGTGAATTTCCGTTTATTTTTCATGCCTCCAACATCCTTAAACATACGCTCTAACTTTTTTGTTTCAATTTCTTTTGCCGTCAAACCATCATATCCCGTCTCAATTTTTAATTTGCAGTAATTTTGAAATCTTCTCTCCTCAATAGTCCCACGTTCTAGTGCATCTAAAATGGCACACCCAGGTTCTTTTGTGTGCGTACAATCATGGAATTTGCATTGTGTTGCAAGCTCTTCAATATCATCAAACACTTTTTCAAAATCAGCACTTTCAGCTCCAAGTTCTCGCATTCCTGGGGTATCAATAAGCACACCACCAAAAGATGTAGCAAACAATTCTCTCCCCGTTGTAGTATGTCTCCCTTTATCTGCTCTACCTATTTCAGATGTAGCAAGTACCTCTTTCCCCAGCAATTTATTAATTAAGGTGGATTTTCCAACACCAGATGAACCAATAAATGCGGATGTCATACCAAGTTTTAGATACTCCGATAACTTCTTTTCAATATCATCATCGTAGGCTGAAAGTGCAATCACATCTGCAAAAGCAGATACGCGTTCTACCTTTTCCACTGTTTCTTGTAAATTTTCACATAAATCAGACTTTGTTAGAAGTACAACTGGTGTTGCACCACTATCCCAAGCAACACTGAGATATCGCTCTAATCGACTAAGATTAAAGTTATAATTTAAAGACATACATATAAATACAACATCAATATTTGCTGCTACACTTTGTCTCTGTCCATGAACCCCTACTGCTGTTCTTTGAAAAACACTTTTTCGCGTTAAAATATGATGAATAATTGCATTACTGATATGGTTTTCAAAAGAAACCATTACATAATCTCCGACAGTAGGAAATTGTTCTAGCAAAGTATGTTCAAAACGAAATTTTCCAGAAACCTCCGCTTGCATTTCTCCATTCTCTGTTATTATTTTATAGAATCCTCTATATTGAGCAACAATGCGTGCTAAAATAAAATCAGGATACATAGTTGCTTCATTAAGAAAACGATTTGTTAAACCATACTTTTTCATTAATTCCATTTATGATTACTCCTTATGTTCTCTTCCTTCCAGATAATTCTTCAAACTCACCTACTATTTTATGATAAGTTTCAATAATAGCGATTCGATCCTTTTGTGTTGCGACCATAATTTCATCATAGTTTGCAACAATGTAGTTACAAATCTCTTCATCTAGAACATTCTGTTTCATATCATTTAACATTCTGCAAATCTTCTCTTTTGGAAACGGTTCTTTATAGCTACGTGATGTACTAAGTGCACTTACAATATCTGCTACACCAATGATTCTTTCCGCAAAGGTTAACTCTTCTGCTAAAATCCCATAAGGGTATCCTGTTCCGTCTAATTTTTCATGATGACGAATTGCCATTTTACAAATATCTTTTGAAACAACATTTTTAATTAACCGTTCTGTCGCTAAGACATGTGTTCGCATAATAGCCATTTCATTTTCCGTTAATTTATTCGGCGATTCTAATATTTCAATAGGTACTGCCATTTTTCCCACATCATGTAAAAGTGCTCCTAAATATATCTTATATATCATTTCTTCTGACAGTTTAAAATATTCTGCTATATTTACTGAAATAGAAACCGTATTTATGGAATGCGTAACGGTATACTTACTTGAAAAATCAATCAAATACACTAACAATTTTAAAAACTCAAATGATTCTTCCTTAGAGATATGAAGTGCTTGAATCAGCTTTTCATTTTCGTCTATCCACTTTTCATTTTTTAAAGATTCAACGATTCCTTCTATCCTATTATTTTTATTTAATGTTTCTATTAAAGTAGGACAGAATAATTCTTTTTCATTTTTAAGAATCCAATCTAAATGATTCTGATTTATACCATTTAAAAATAAAATATCAATTCGATCAGCCAAATTTATGGTAGCACCATATAATGCTAAATCTTTTAATTCTTCTTGTTGGAGAGTCCATGGAGAATGATGATGTAGTACAACTTTTGCATGTTTTGAAAGATGCGTAAAATGTTTTAAAAATAAATAGCCATAAATACAATGACACGAAACATTTTGTGTTTCAAATTGCACGATTTGGTTAATATCATCCGTTTTATATGCGCCAATATCATGAAATAAACAAAGTAAATATAATGTTTTTTTATCTAATCCTAAGTTACCACTTTTATTAAGTTCTTCTGCTATATATGCTACTCGCTTACTATGATGAACCAAACGATAATCAATATACATTAAAGTTTCACCTACCGCCTTAATAGCTGCAACTGGATTTACTATGTTGTTTTCTGTTATTATATCCATCTTTCCTCCAAAACACACTCGAATTATCTTGGTGTGATTCTATCATATTTTCCTATAAAATTCTATTAAAACATTCTACTTTCATTATATAAAAAAAGGTGCACCTAAGTGTCACCTTCTTTTTTTCATATATTATTCTAACTCATTTTGAGTAATTATTTCTGCACCTTCTGATATTGCTTCATCCATTAATTTTAAAAGTTCTAATGTGGAACGAAACATTTTCTCTTTTCCAGTTTCTACCCATTTCACTTTTCCTTGCCATGTTGCATTTTGATGATGCATTACTTGAACTATAAATGTTGTTTTATTTCCATTTTTACTTTGTGATTTATTACTCATCTGCTTTTCTACTCCCATATTCTAAATAATATACTTCTTATTATTAATCACACAGCGTAATAATAAAAGTGAAATTTTTATAAATTT
>JBOFWM010000019.1:0-18559 GCA_051653625.1 Lachnospiraceae bacterium | reverse complement strand
ACTAGGAAGTAAATGATTGCTTACTATTGTCAACTTATAATTTCGACTAATGTCAGTAATAACAGAAAATGCCGTTACCTCAGAACCAGTACCTGCCGTTGTAGGAATTGCAATGAGTGGCACAATTTCCCCTGGTACCTTTCCACCACCTTCATATTCTACAATGTCTCCACCATAGGTTGCAATCACACCTACTGCTTTTGCAAGATCCATAGGTGACCCTCCACCTAGCGCAACAATAAAATCTGCACCACTATCAAGATATGCTTTTGTTGCTTTTTCTACTGTTTGAGTCGATGGGTTTGCTTCCGTTTCTGTAAAGGAATCTACTTGCAATCCACTTTGTTCTAATAACCTACTACAAGTTGCGACCAATCCCATTTTTGTTAAATTTGGTCCGGAAATAATAAAAGCATGGGTGCCACCTACTTTTTTACTTATCTTGGGTAATTCCTTCATACTTCCCAAACCAACCACAATGTTTTGAGGAATAGAAATTACAAAATCCTTCATCATCTATATTAGCCCCCTTATTTTTAAGTATTCTTGGATCAATTTTACACTATTTTCAATTCCAACTTTTTCACTATTAATTGTCAGATCATAATTAATTGGATTCGTCCACGATCTACCATTTGTATAATATTCATAATAGTCTGCACGAAATTTATCTGTTTTTTTAATGGTTGCCTCCGCCACTTCTTTTGAAACCTTCATATTTTCCATTGTTCGTTCAATACAAAAACTTCGTGGTGCTTCAATATAAATACTTACAACATTTTCGCGTCCTCTCAAAATATAATCTGCACATTTTCCAACAATACAACATGACTCTGTATTTGCTAAACTTTCAATAATCTTCTTTTGATAATCAAATAGTGTATCATCTGAAACAAATTTTTCGGTTCTTGTAATATAGCTTTTTGTACGTGGAAGTCCTTTTAAAAAACTTGCAAATCCTCCAGTTTCTCGGAATTTTTCATCTACTTCACTAAATAATTGTTTATCTACTCCACTCAATTGAGATGCCAAAGTAAGGATTCGATTTTCATAACAATTAATTCCAAGTTCTTTTGCTACTTTTGATGCAATTTCTTTTCCACCCGTTCCAAATCCTCTTGCAAATGTTATTACATAATTGCTCATTTTTTTCCTCCTAACCTTGAATAAATCTACTTAAGAATTCTTTTGATCTCGCACTTTTTGGATTCGTAAAAAACTCAGTCGGAGTAGTATCTTCTGCAATATACCCTTGATCCATAAAAATAACTCTAGATGAAACATCTCTTGCAAACCCCATTTCATGAGTCACAATCATCATTGTAAGACCTGTCTTTGCTAAATTCTTCATAACATTAAGCACTTCCCCTACCATCTCTGGATCTAATGCAGAAGTAGGTTCATCAAAAAGCAACACTTCCGGATTCATACATAAGCCTCTCGCTATTGCCACTCTTTGTTTTTGCCCACCTGACAATTGTGCCGGTTTTGCATTAATAAACGGTGCCATTCCTACTTCTTTTAAATGTTTTATTGCTCTTTCATACGCTTCCTTTTTAGAAATATGTAACACTTTTATAGCACCTACCATACAATTTTCTAAAATAGTCATATTATTAAATAAATTAAACGATTGAAATACCATTCCTACTTTTGAACGATAATCATTCACTTCCTTTTGTACGTCTCTCACTTCTTTTCCATGATAAAAGATTTTTCCACAAGATTGATGTTCTAATCGATTGACACATCTTAGTAATGTTGATTTCCCAGATCCTGATGAACCTAAAATACATATAACATCTCCCTTATTTACACCAAAATCTATTTTGCGAAGCACTTCATGATCACCAAACGATTTTCCTAATTCCTTTATCTCTATAACATATCCCTCATTCATCATCCCACCTCATTCTCAACTAAAAATTTACTGCCCATCATCCATAAATTCTACCGCTAAAACATAATCTTTTTTACCTTCTAACTTTTTCTCCATTATGATAAATAATCGATTACAAACAAAGCAAAGCACGAAGTATATCGCTGCAATAACAAGATATGCTTCAAAATATTTATAGTAAATAGCTCCTGTTGTTTTCGCAACTAAGAACAATTCCGATACCCCAATTACATTTAAAACAGATGTCATTTTCAAATTTGTCAAAAACATATTTGCCATTTCTGGGATTATGTTACGAAGTGCTTGTGGTAAAACAACTATAAACATTGTTTTTAAAGGTGACATTCCTAATGCATACGCACCTTCTCTTTGTCCTATATCAATTGAATTAATTCCTGCACGAACAGTTTCCGACATATACGCACCTGTATTTAAAAAGATTACTAAAATACCAGCTGGAATTGGTGTAATTTGTACTCCAAAAGAACGTAGTCCATAGAAAAATACCATTGCTTGCACAATCATTGGTGTATCTCTAAATATTTCTATATATATAGAAAAAACTATTTTTATAATACGTAACATAACTTTTTTTATTATATTATCTTCTTTTCGTATTTGGCTATCTCCTATGATTCCTAATGCAAATCCTAAGAAAAATCCAAGCACTGTACCGATTACTGCCATATATAATGTAGTCCATGTTCCCTCTAAAAACATACCTGCATATTCTTTCGCCATATATAGCACCCATCCGAAAGAATTGGATGGATTATCACTTATTGTAAGCATCATCCCCATATTTTCACCTTGCATAGCAATACGTTCTATACATTATCCTTTACATATTTTTATTTAGTTATTTGATGGCATAAGTGTAATCATTTTTTCCATCAACTGATCCATTTCTTCTTTATCATTCCACCCAATTGCATCTAATGCACCTTGCAACTTTTCTGTAAGTTCTGTATCGTCTTTTCTAGTCGCGATACATATGTTTGTCATTTCTTCATCCCCAACAAATGCATCCCCTTCTTCTAATTCAATGATTACTAAATCAGAGTTTGTTTGTTGTGCGGCAAGCGCCGTAGGTACATCAATAACACATACATCAGCTACATCATTTTGAATTGCCATGAAACATTCTGATGTTGTTGCATAATTTGCACCTAACTTACCATCTGGTATTTGCTCTAACAAATCAACCCATCCTGTACCAAGTTGTGTAGTAAGTGTTACATTCATTCCAGCAAACTCTGAAATGCCTGTAAAGTTTTCAAACGCAGAACCTTTTTTTACAACAAGACAATTATTACGATAGTAATATGCATCTGTAAAAGAATAAGATGCTTCTCTTTTTGCCGTTCTTCCCATACCCGCAATAATACAATCATATTGACCTGCATCTAAACTCATTGCAATTGAATCCCATTCTACTTTATGAATTTCTAGTTCCATTCCTAACTCATCTGCTATCATTTGTGCAACTGCAACATCATATCCATATGCATAAAAATTACTTCCATATATTTGCACTGCCGTACTTCCATCGGCTAATTCCAAATTATTTTGTGTCCAGTTAAAAGGAGGATATGCACACTCCATTCCAACTTTTAAAACTTCTTTCCCTGTATCTGTTGTTCCATTTTCGAGACTTGTTCCTTCACTTTGTTCTTCATTTATTACTTCACTTGTTACAGTTGCTGTGCTACCGCATCCTACTAATGTTCCTATTACCATCATTACAACTATCATTAAAACTAAAATTTTATTATTTTTCATACTTATTTTCTCCCCATTTCTTCTTTTATAGTTTCATTTATAATTTCAAATGCTTTATCGCAATCTTCTTTTGTTATCATAAGAGGCGGAACCATACGAATCATATTTGCTCCAATAGAGGTTATTAAAAGCTTGCGATCCAAACATCCATGTTTTATCTCTAATCCTGAAATTGTACCATCAAACTCTACACCTACTAGCAATCCTTTTCCTCTAACTTCTTTTACATGTGGTAATTTTTTTAATTGTTCCATGAAATACTCACCTACACTTGCTGCATTTTCCGCTAAATTTCTTTCTAAAAGTTCTTCCACTTCTGCTAATGCTGCAGCGCAACAAACTGGATTTCCACCAAACGTGGTACCATGCGAGCCTTTTGAAAATGCTTGTGCTACTTCATCCGTGGTACAAATGGCTCCTATTGGCATTCCTCCGCCAAGTGCTTTTGCCATAGATACAATATCTGGTTTAATGCCATAATGCATATATGCCATTGGTTTTCCAGTTCTACACCATCCTGTTTGTACTTCATCTAGCAAAAGAAGTATTTCTTTTTCATCGCAAAAGTCTCGAATTCCTTTTACAAATTCTTCTGTTCCTACATGAACTCCACCTTCTCCTTGAATTGGCTCAATCAATATTGCAATTGTATTTTCGCTACATGCGGCTTTAAATGCTTCTAAATTATTATACTCTGCATATGTAAATCCATCTGCCATTGGACCAAATCCAATTTGGCATCCTGTCTCTGGTTGCCCTGTAGCTGACATTGCACCAAATGTTCTACCATGAAAACTCATCTTTGCAGTTACTATATTATATTTATGCGGACCGTACTTCTCTATTCCGTATTTTCTTGCCATTTTTATCATAGCTTCATTCGCTTCTGTACCAGAATTTTGATAGAATATTTTATCCATTCCAATCGTTGTACATACCTTTTCCGCCAACAATGCTTGCGGAATGGTATATGGATAATTGAATGTATGCATTACATCTGCGACCTGCTCCTGTACTGCTTTCACCACTCTTTCATTACAATTCCCCGCTGAATTCACAGCGATTCCTGCATAAAAATCTAGGTAAGCTACTCCATTTTCATCGTATATGTATTGATCTTTTGCAGTCTCAGCAATAAAATCAAATCTTTCATATGTATCAATCATATACTTTCCTACTTTTTCTTTAATTTCACTTGCTGTTATTCCTAACTCTTTTAATTTCATAAATCTCCCCCTTTTCTTTGAACACAAAAAAGCGCCAGAAGTATTGACTTCTGACGCCTTTGTCGTTTCATGTTTAAATTATGTTGACATACTATCACTTAGACAAGTATAGTGTCAAGCACTTTTTTTAACATTAATTTATTTATTTTTCTACATATTCGAAAAAATCAAAATCTGCATAGTGTTTATGAGTCACTCGATCCGCACATGTAATTCCTACCATTGTGCCAGTAAATTCCCCATATTTACAATATTCATCCGAAAGTTTTGTGGTATCAAATTCCACTCCAATTTGTTGTAAATTTTCTTCACTATATCCCCACTCAAAATGAGTATTTTTTCCATTTAACACTACTCTAAAATAAAGTGGTTCTTCACTAACTGCAGTTCTTGTATCGAGATATTCTGTTTTTTCACCATTCTCTAATCCAATGATTGAAATCGCACTTTGAGACAATGTTTCACTATAATATTTTCGTAAATATAAGTAATTCATATTATCATAATATAAAATCAAACCTGCACTTTGTTGATGTGTATGTGGTGTAAATTCCATTTTAGTAGTTGCCATACTAGTAATAGATGTTACTTTTCTTGCAAGAATACTCACTTTATTTAGAGAACATCTCGATTCTTGTCCTCGTAACCTTACATATCCTTTTCTTGCAATAACACTTGCAAATCTCTCTGGCATAATCCTTGGTGCATAGTAATAATTACGTAAAATTTCTTCGTTAAAATCATCAAAATCAGGAATCGTCGCCATCTTGTATTCTGGTAAATTTGCTTCTTTTACCATTAGCTGTGCAAGATTTCCACCATTTTTTAATCGTAGCCAATTATCACTCGTCCATTCCATCTCCTGAATGGCTGTTTCGCGCCCAAGTGTACATCTTAGTTCTGGAACATGTGGCCTTGATGTTAGATGAAATAAATATACCTCACCTGTTGGTGTTTCTACATAACTGCCATGTCCAGACTTTTGCAAGATAGAGTCTGGATTATAATATTGCGGTTTTAAATGATCCGGATCATGACGTTCAAAAGATTCTCCTGGCGCGGATGTTATAATAGGATTTTTAGGGTCTTTCTCATAAGGACCAAATACATTTTTTGAACGTCCCATTGTAACACAGTGATTATATCCCGTTCCACCTTCTGCACACATAATATAATAATAATCGTTTCGCTTTGTAATATGCGGTGCCTCAATACACCCTCTGTCCGTTCCGCCAGACCATATTCTTTTTGGATATCCAATGATTTCTTTCTTTTGGGAATCATACTCCACAAGACAAATAGCTCCTGGTTTTTCATATCCCTCTCTTGTTTCCCATTCTAAAGACGAAATGTACTTTCTTCCATCTTCATCATGTATTATTGATGCATCAAATCCTGCCGAATGGAGATAAACAGGTTCACTATAAGGTCCTTTTAAATCCTTTGCAGTTACAAGATAATTATCTACATCAAAATATCTTGCATTCATGGAATTCATTACCCCATACACCACATAGAATAAATCTTCTTGTTCAGAGTATGTTAAACAAGGTGCCCAAATTCCCTTTGCAGATGGTAATTTTTTTAAATCTACTTGCTCATCATCTGTAATGACATGAGAATATAATTCCCAGTTTTTCAAATCTTTTGAATGATAAATCGGAATACCTGGCATCCACTCAAATGTTGATACTGCAAGATAGTAATCCTCATTTTTTCTGCAAACACATGGATCTGGATTAAATCCTTTTAAAATTGGATTTACAATCATTTCTCTATTCTCCTTTTTCTAATACGAGAACTCCCCAATCTTTGATTGAGATTGTCTCTCCGAATTTATACTTTTTATTTGTTAAAAGCTCTGTTGCTTGTTTCATATCACATAGAATGTTTGTTTCATTCATACTATAGTTAAAGACATATTCAATCATGTTACCCTCTAAATTATATCCACACTTCTTAACGATTGGCCATTGTTCTTTTTGAAGATATATACCTTTTTGTTCCAATGCTTCTACAAGAATTTCTTTTAAAATATCTTTACTGAAATAACAAGCAATATAATACGCCACACCTTTTTTATATGTATTTTTAGTAATTGCCGCATACTTTTTCCAATATGGATGTTGATAGTGTTCTTCTATCTTTGCACCTCTTGCTTTTATCAATTCCGCAAAATACGTTACTTCTAGATTTTTTACAAATACATCTTCTGGTTCTACAAATTGATCATACGTCATTCCAAAACATTCCGTCATTTTGTAAGGCTGTTCTTCATAATATACACTTCCAAATTCATTGGACACAAAAGATTTAAAAGTAGAAATTAACGTTCCTCCATGTCCCGTAAATTCTTTTAACTGCTCTATCAAAGATTCCCTCGCACAATAAAGTGCTGGAGTAATAATCACTTCATATTTTGTTGTGTCTAATTCATCTGCATGAACAATATCACATTCTATATTTAATTCAAATAAGGAATCATATACCCAACGAACCACATCATTATAAGACAATTCTTTATCAATAGGAAACCACTTAAACATTGTTAGTGTTTTATTATCTACAACAATTGCAATCTTGTTTTTCTTTGTAATTACAAGTTTCTCTTTTGTGATACGCTGCCATTCTTGTCCAAATTCTTGTACATCATAATATGTTTGATTTTCTTTTAGATTATGACTTAGTACACCTTTCCAATATGTTTCATATCCGTTATGAATAGAGTGCCAATTCCAATACATAAGCCCAGTTGCACCACTTGCAAGATGACTATATGCATGTAATTTTAATTGTCCTGGAAATGGAGTCCAATATTTGAATGCTTGTGCTTGACATTCTAATACTAAATAATTCTCTTGTTTTAAACTTCTAATTTCATCTCCACAAAATGCAATTTCTGCACCTGTTAACTCTTTTTGTGTCGGATGATAAATATCCGTTCCTACAATAGTTAACTCTTTTGCCACCTGGTTATGATCAATATCTGGTTGAACACCATATGAATATCCATCTTGTGCAATTTCTGCACCAAATTTTTTCCATTCAAAATCTAAATTATGTGTAATAAATTGATCTTCTCTTTTATATTCAGAGACAATACTCGCTTGCCAAGCTAAAAAATCACATGCAAGATTTCTTTGAAATTGTTCAAATTCACTTGCAAGCCCACCATTAATGCATCCTTTCATATCTGGTAAATCATCCCAACTCAAAATAGAGTTGCTCCAATATTGTAAATAAAAAGTTTTGTTAAGATTTTGTGTTGTTTCAAACTTATGAATTAAATATTCTTTAAATAGTTCTTGAATATTTTTTCCCGCAGTTCCATAATGTTTCGTTTCATTATCAATTTGAAATCCTATAACACAACTTTCATTCGCAGTATGTTCCATTAGTTTTCGAATAACAAGTTCTGAGTATTTACGATACGTTCTATTCATAATATCCATGATTTGTCGTCTACCATATTTTTTTTGTCCAAAAGAATCTGTTAACATGACTTCTGGATCTTTTTTTACAAGCCATGATGGTACTGCATATGTCGGTGTTCCAATAATTACATTTATTCCATATTTCTTTGCAATTTCAATTGTTTTATCAATATACGAAAAGTCAAAAACACCTTCTCTTGGTTCTAATGTACTCCATGTAGATTCTGCAATACGAATTGTATTCATTCCAGCATTTTTTATCATGGTAATATCTGTCTCAATTCGATCATAAGGCATATATTCTGGATAATATGCCACTCCAAATACTAATTCATTCATTCTTAACTCCTTTTATCTAAGTCTTCAACAACCTTATCATATATTTTATCTAAATCAAAAAAGTACATACAAATAATAACAATAATTGCCGATACCAATGGTACCCAGAAAAATGCAAGTTCAATAGAAAAAATTGCACTTGATGCTTGTGATTCTAATGCTGCATCGAATCCACCCATTGATAAAATAAGACCTAGAGCAGCTGTTCCAATTCCTGATCCTACTTTTGTACAAAATGAAGATGCTGCATTTCCCATACCTGCAGAACCAAATCCATTTTTCCATTGTCCATATGTAATTGCATCTTGAAGCATACCAAACATAACAGCTGCTCCACAACCAAATCCTGCTCCTTTAATGGCAGAACAAATTATTTGTAGCATTAAATTATTTCCTACTAGAACAGCACCTAAAAATCCAATCGAAGAAATTCCCATTCCAAGAATCATTGTATTTCTTTTCCCTAAAAACTTCATGATAAATGGAGTACAAAACATCATTGCAATTTGAGTCATAGATAATGCATTTGATATTGGAGCATAAGTTGCAATATCTCCCATATAGTATTGTGCAAAATATGCAGCTGAACCAAAGAATGTTGACATCATAAAATACATTGCAAATAATACGATAACCATTAAGATCCAATATTTATTTGTTACTAATCCTTTAAAAGAATCTACTAAAGAAATTTTTTCTTCTTCGCTATCTTTTTCTGCTGGTTTTTCTACTACTCTTTCTTTACATGTAACGAACATAATCACATGTAGAATAACAGTAATTGCTCCTATGATGATATATGCAATCGTCCATCCTTTTTGGCTATACTGATCTCCACCAAAATAAGTTACTAATTTTAAAACAAATGTATTTACACTCATTGTTCCTGCAGTTGCAAGTAACATTCTAAAATTTCCAAGTAATCCTCTTTCATATTGATTTGTTGTCATAAGTCCATGCATTGTAGCATAAGGAACATTGATTCCAGTATAAAAAATAGTGGATACTAAATTATAAGTTAAAAACATGTAAATAAACAACCCTTTTCCAGATAATGTATCTGGTACAGAAAACATTAATACGGTTGCTATTGCAAAAGGAATGCATAATCGTAAAATCCATGGTCTTGCTTTTCCATATTTTGAATTCGTTTTATCTACAATCACCCCCATGATTAAATCAGATATTCCATCAAAAATTTTAGAAATTGCAATAATTGATGCTGCCATTGCAGCACTTGCTCCTACAACATTTGTATAATATAAAAGTAAAAACGCACTAATAGAAGAATATACTAGATTTCCGCTATAATCTCCAATTCCATATCCTAATCTTTCTTTAAATGATAACTTTGCATTTGAATTCATTTTTATTTCCCTTTTCCTTCGTATTTTTCTATTTGATATTAAATTCTATCAGTTGGAAACCAACCAAAAGCGATACATCGACCTAAATCCCAACTATCCCAACCAATCCAACCATCTGTATTAACTGTATCTACTAATAATTTATAACTCCAGTAAAAATGACCACTACTTGCATTCCAAGCATCTAATGAAGCTTCTGAGATTTTACGATATATTTCTTTTTTCTCTTCACTTGTCATACATTCTTTTGCGCTTCCTTCTACACCATTTAATACACTTTGTCCGCCTTTTGTATCATGTCCACACGCCAATGAATTAAAGATACACCATTCACCACAAATCACTGGAAAATATTGATTCATCTCTTCCACATCTTTTTTAAACACATTTTCAATATGATTTACATATCCTTCTATTGTTTGTTCACATCCTGTCATTTCTGCCATCATTAAATATTGATGTGTATCTAACACAATATTTTCATAACTCTCATCTTGCATAAAGTCTTTCCATGCTTTTAATTGAAAAGCATCATGAATAACAAAATAAGAATCTTTTTTCATATGTGGTTTCACACGTTTATATGCATTTATATAAAACTCTTTAATAAAGTCTAATGTGTTTGGTTTACTTCTTTTTGCCCATTCTTCATCTACAGGCTTATATCGTTCTTGTACATTAAAGATATCCCATGTTTCTTCTGTAATTGGCTCATTAATTGGTTGAATACCAAAGAACCCTTTTCTTTCTCCATATCTAATTGCTAATTTTTCAAGTAGATGTAATACAAACTCTACATCTTCCTTGCTTTGTGACCATGTACAAATCCCACTAATTCCACCATTATCAAATCCATTTTGACTACCTGGTGCTGTATGTAAATCAATTAAGATTTTAAGATCGTATTTTTCTGCCCAACAAAATGCTTTATCTAAATCTTCAATACAACCAATGTATGGTTTGCAATCTCCAAAGATAAAATATGGTACTGGAATTCTTATGGTATCTAGCCCCCAAGATTTAATAGTCACAAAATCACGTTCTGTAATGTATTCGCTTCTATGAATTTTTATTCTTGCTTCATACACTTCTTTAGATAATTGCGTTGGTAGATAATATTCGTCCTCTGCCGTAGTCCCTTCGAATAATGCTGGATTCATCCATTTTTCTAACACTAACCAATTGCCTAAATTTACACCTTTTACTTTCATTGTAAACCTCCCTTTTCTTTGCTTAGTACTTTTTACTTTGTGTCAACATCCTAACAAAGAAAAAAACGAATTCATATCACAATATACAGTTTTATAACACAATTCACAGTTTTTTTTATTGTGTTATTGTGCTACAATTGCTATAAGGAGGCATTTTATGAATTTAACTTATTTAATGAAATTTATTTCAAGAACTCTTCATACTGCAATACATCAATTTTCTTTGTATTTTACAGATCATACAACTATATGCGAAAGAAAAGATTTGCCCAAAAGTTTAGAACATCATTTTTCTTCCATTTTTATCGAACATCATACTTTTAAAAACCAACTATTACTGTCTGCTGTTGTCGAATCTCCCAAAGTATATAGCGATTCTAATGGACTTTCTTATTGTGTATGTTTTTCTCAAAATTCAATTTTTATAATCGGACCTGTTTTACTTCCTCTAGATACAAAGAGTAAATACGAACTGCCTAAAACCTCTTTCCAATCAGAATGGATCGAATATTTACACGCTTGTAAATTAGAGAGCTTTATTGATATTTCTTTACTTTTATATAATCTTTTTATAGAACAACCACTTACAATTGATCAAGTGCTTGCATTTAATTGCCTAGACTCAAATGTAAATGATGTAATCTTTAAAGATTTATCTTTAAAGATATTTTCAAATCGCGAATCTTCTCAAAAACATAATCCGTATGATCAAGAAGTCCGTGAATTTAATAGCATTCGAACAGGAGATGTTAAACAATTAGAACGAAGTTGGGGTGAAGATTATCTAGGGAACATTGGAACACTTTCTAAAACTCCATTAAGGCATTTTAAAAATCTTGCAATTGTATTAGTTACACTTGCAAGTCGTGCTGCAATGGAAGGAGGTGTACATCCAGAAACTGCATACTCTCTTAGCGATAGTTTTATATTGAAAATAGAAGATGCTACAAGCGGCGAAGAGGCAAGACAACTAGGTCGTCAAGCCGAGTATCAATATGCTGTGCTTGTAAGAGACACATTGAATCAAAACTCAAAAAGAACAGATATTTCAGATACTGATTCTCGTATCATACAATGTAAAGATTTTATCTTTGCACATTTACACGACAAAATCACCATATCTTCTATCGCTACACACTTATATATGAATTCCAATTATTTGGCAGACTTATTCAAAAAGAAAGAAGGCATTACAATAGGTGCATTTATTCTTAACGAAAAAATAAATCTTGCCAAAAATCTTCTTATTTATTCTAAATATAGTTATATTGAAATTGCATCATACCTTGGTTTTTCTTCCCAAAGTCATCTAGGAAAACAATTTAAACAGCAAACTGGATATACCTTAAAAGAATATCGAAATATTTATGGTGTAAAAGAATTTTTATAAAAAAAAGTTTAACGAATAATCATATTATCCGTTAAACTTTTTTTGTTGTTTATCTTGATACATCATTTTGTCTGCATAGTCTAATGCTTCTTTTACTGTTAGTGGTTTTTCGCATGTGCTCTCTGCCACTCCCCATGCACAAGATATTTTATAAGGTTTATATTCTCTTTGATTCTCTTGTTCAAGCGCCTTTTCAAATTCCATCATTTTTTCTAATACAACATCCATTTTGACATGTTCAATAATTGCAATAAATTCATCGCCACCTATACGTCCAATTAGCCCTATTGGACCAATATACGCAGAAAAAATAGTTGCAAATTCTTTTAACAACTGATCTCCACGCGAATGTCCCATTGTATCATTTACAATCTTTAAATCATTTAAATCCAAAGAAACAATAATAAATTCATTTTGTTTTTTTATATCAATTTCGTTTAGTTTTTCACGACATTTTGTACTACTTGATATCCCTGTTAAAAAATCTGAATATGCTTGTTTTATTAAATTCTCTTTTGTTGATTTATCAATATATGTATTTAAACACTCAATATAGTAAGAAAAAATCAAACAAAGAATAAAGGCTAATACACCTAATGGTATAATCGATATTGCTGTTATTTCATATAAACTAAATATCAATCGAACAACGCTATGTCGTATAATATCTATTATCATAAATAGTACAAGCAAAACCATCCCTATTATAAATAATTTAGCAGTTATATTTTTTTCTTTTAATCGTCTACTCGTTATAGCTATCATAACTATACAATCTAAAACCAAAAGAACATGAAACACTCTTAACAAGATATTAAAATGAATCGGAGTAAAAAAATTCAACAACGTAGCACATGTTAACATCATACAATTAATAAATATTACAATTTTAATATATTTTTTGTATTTTTCCTTACTTTCTGTAGACAAAACATAAAATAAAAGTGGAGTCGCTGTAATATACAAACTAAAATATTCTAATTGAGTCCACATATAGGATTCACGAAATATTACATATCCTCCAACATAACTAAACATCCAAATAGATATTGCAAAAATAAAACCACATATATACAATCCTTGTTTTGTCATACTATTTGATTGAGCAAAAATTAATAAAATGATAGCAACTATTGCACTTACAATAATTCCAACAATAGAAAGTAGAAACCCAAAAATATTATTTAATAATACCGCTTTATATGCCTCTTTTGCATCATACATTCTGATTGGTGTTATTTTTGAAAAAGAACTATTTTCATGTACCTGTATTTCAATTACTAACCCTGTCCCCCATGCTTCTTCCGGTATCGCTATAAAATGATATTTTGCACCTATCATTTGCCCTTTTTCTACAATATGAGAACCATAGGTATAAATCTCTTCCCCTTTGCAATATACTGTAACAATCGAATGATAAAGATTAAAATATAATATTCCTTCTTCATATTTCTTTTCTTCTGGCAAATCCAAATTGATTGTGATAATATCTCCCTTATTCACAAGACTGAAAATATTAGAATCATAATGTTCAATTGTTCCATCCATTCTCTTTATTTGTGTTGAAATATTAGAATCCCATGCTTCATATTCATGATTAATATTTATAAGCGCAAATAATATCGCTATAACGATCAGCATCACACACGAAATCGAAAACACTCTTTTCCTCATATCTATTTCCTCGTCTTTTCTACCATCAGCTCTGAAGCAATTATGTGGATTTTTTTATTTTTTTATCTTCATACATCATTCGATCCGCAATTACCATTGCCTCTTTTACTGCAATAGGCTCTTCCTTTGTACTTTCTGCCATTCCCCAGGCACACGTAAATTTATATGGATTAATTCCAAGATTATTTTCTCGTTCAAGCGCCATTTCAAATTGTTCCATTTCTTTCAAAATTGTTTCTTTTTGTACCTTTTCTATTATTGCAATAAATTCATCCCCACCTAATCGACCAGCTATACCATAAGGACCAATATACGAATTGAAAATACTAGCAAAATCTTTTAAAAGATAATCACCAAAATTATGACCCATCGAATCATTTACAATCTTCAAATTATTTAAGTCTATTAACACAATAATAAATTCTTGTTTTTTTAAGGTATCAAGCTCCTCTAATTTTTCACGACATTTTGCACTGCTTACAATTCCTGTTAAAAAATCAATATATGCAGTGCTAATCAATTTTTGCTTTGTTGACTTATCAATATATGAATTTACATTTTCAACATAAAAAGAAAAAATAAGACAAATTACAAATATTAGTAATCCTAATGGTAAAACTGAAATCCCTGTATAGGTATATAAACTTGGAAAAGTTCGCATTATATTATGGCGTATTACATCCAATATCGCAAAAATAAGAAATGAAATAATTCCAATTACAAACATTTTTGCCGTAGCATTTTTTTCTTTTAATCTTCTTGTAACAATTATAATCAATGCAATTGCATCAAAAACTACAAGTAAATGAAAAGACCGCAGAACTACATTAAAATGAATTGATGTAAAAAAATTTAATATTGTAACTAAACTAACATATAACACATTACTTAAAATAAAATAGTTTAAAATCTTACTATATCTCACTCTTTTTTCTGTGGATTTCACATATAACAAAAGAAAAATCGGAGCAACAAATAAACTTATAAATTCAATCTGTGCCCACATATACGAACTTTGAAATATAACATATCCACCAAAATTTCCAAGCATCCAAATAGACAACGAAAAGACGAAAGCTGCAATATATACTCCTTGTTTTGTGATATCATTATTTTTTGCAAATAACAATAATATCATCATAATAATTGCACTTGTAAAAATTCCAACGATTGCCAAGAAGAAACTAAAAATATTTTCCTGTAAAATTGCATTATAGGACTCTGTTGCTTTATACATCCTTATTGTAGAGATCTTTGAGTAAGCTTTATTCTCATTGACATATATGTCAATTATTAATTCTCCGCCCCATGCATCATCTGGTATAGGAATAAAATGATACTTTGCACCTATCATTTGTCCTGATTTTGCAATCTCAAATCCATACGAATAAATTACTTTTTCATTTTGATATACATTAATAGCACTATCATATAATCTGAAATATAGCACACTAGCATCCATCTTTTTTTCTTTTGGCAACTTTACAGTAAGCGTAATCACATCGCCCTTATTAACCATTTTAAAGATATTAGAATCATACGATTCAATACTTCCATCACTTCTATTTATTTGAGTTGAAACATACGATACCCAATTTTCATAATCACTTTCCACATTGATAAGTATCACTAAGATACTTATCGCTATTAAAATCGCACCGATAATTGATATGACTTTCTTTATCATATTCTTTCCTTATCTGCGTGTGCAACACGCAATAAAATCAACTATTGAATATACATTTTTATTCAAACACTTTTAACTTTTTCCTTATTACAATAATTATATTTGACATGTTAAATCTCGTCAATAGCTCTTAAAATATATATTATTTCTTTTGAATAGTATCTGATTTCAAGGAAACAATACTTGTACAACTATTGAACGAAAAATATATCTAACAGAAAGGCAAAACCTGTGCGTTCTGCAAGTAAAGACAGCCTTTTCATAATAGGTCTTATCTCATTTGCCCTGTGCATATCAACATCGCTACCAAGGTATGCTTGAATAGGGTCAAGTACAATAACCTTTGCACTGGTTTCATTGATTGCTTGTTCCAATCTTTCATCTGATAAGATTAGAACAATTTCATTTTCATCAATGACAAGAACTCTTTCGCAGTTAGCACCAACAGACAAAAGACGAGGTTTGATAGTGTCATTTAGCCCATCTTCAGCTGTTTGATAAATTACATTGATAGGCTCGTTGGTTTGTTCTTCTTCTGGTAGCGGTTCTCCATTTGTCAGCAGAGCAATGAGAGCAAGCACAAAAGTTGTTTTGCCCTCGCCGGGGTCACCTTGCACCACTGTAATCTTTCCATAGGGAATGTAGGGATACCATACCCATTTGATTTCTTCTACCTCCACATTACTCATTTGGATTAGTTTCAATTCTTTTTTCAATTTTTCATCTTCCTTTCTCGGCTTAGTAGCCGACTGCAATTTTTGTTTGGTTGTGTTGGTCGACTACAACTTTCCTGCCTGCTGTGTTGGGGTGTTATATATGCAAAAAGCACCAGCCTATCGAAATGATAAGCCAGTGCTTTGAACAATCTTATTAAGTTCAGAGAATAGAAAATGGACAGCTAACCTGTAATCGGTTTAAGCTGTCCATCGTCTTTTTCAAATATTTCAAGTATAATTTTCGCTCCCAATCGGAAGCCGTCAGTAAAGTATTCTTCGCTTTCAATAGTGTTTAGGTTTCCCCATGCCATCATAATCTCATCGAGCATTTTCTTTTCTTCATCGTTTAGTTTCTCGTGAAGTTCCTCGACTAAATCAAATAGTTTTACTTGTGCTTTTCTGTAATCACTGCCTTGCATAATCGCTTTATCTGCTGGTCGAATGTTGCCGTTGTATAACTTGCTAAGTATCTTTTCTTTCTGCATTTATTATCACCTCTTCAAGCACACACAATACCACAAGTGTGGGTAAATAGCTACTTGGTAAAATTAACAATTTGATAATTGAGAATTTTGCTTTACTGTGCTAAACTATATTATATAAAGCTATTTTGATAAAGATAATAAATCCGAAAAAGTAGTATAGGGAGAAAAGCTCAGAGGAGCTAATTTATAAAATCTACATAAAGGGGTAACTAAAATGGATTGTAAAAATTTAGAAGAAGTTCGCAATAACATTGATAGAATTGACAATGCAATTATTAAGCTTATTGCAGAACGAGGAAGCTTTGTCAAACAAGCATCTAAGTTCAAAAAGGATAGCCAAGACGTTAAAGCACCTCAAAGGGTTGAGGCTGTTATACAAAAAGTTAGGACACTTTCTAATGAGTATGGAGCAAACCCTGATATGGTGGAAAAGTTATATAGAGAAATGATAGAGCAATTTATTTATATGGAGATGAATGAGCTAAATAAAATATAGGTTTTAGGAGGGGCTTTATGGCTTTTATGTTATCTAATGTAGTTCCTTGGGGAAGAACATTAGGCGAATATGTTGAAATGTTTCAATTAACAGAGTTAGATTTAAGCAAGAGGATTATTGGATTCGGTGACGGTCCTGCAAGCTTCAATTATGAGGCTACACAAGCGGGGTATAATGTAACTTCATTGGATATTATTTACCAATTTACACAGGAACAGATTGCTGATAGAATCCAGGAAACAAGGGATATTGTATTACAGCAAACAAAAGATAACGCGGAAAATTTTAAGTGGACTAAAATTAAGAACTTACAGGAGTTAGAAAAAATACGTATGGGAGCAATGCAGCTCTTTCTAAAAGATTATGAGCATGGTAAGCAAGAAAAAAGATATATTTATCATGAGTTGCCTACTAAAACTCAATTTGAAGACAGAGAATTTGATATTGGGTTAAGTTCTCATTTCCTACTAATGTATACAAATTTAGGCCTTGATTTTCATGTTAAGTCTATAGACGAAATGCTTCGTATATGTAAAGAGATTCGGATAACCCCCATTGTTGATTTAGATGGTAAACCTTCTGAATTAACTAAACGTATTATTCATCACTACGAAAAAGAATATTATGTTACCATCGAAGTAACTAATTATGAATTTTTGTTGAAAGCAAATCAGATGTTAAAAATTTGTAATATCTAAATGCAATATGCAAAATGAGCATTCGCTTGATATGAGCTTTTTTACTCAAACTAAAGATAATCTTGATTACATTTAAGGAGGACAGCACCATTTTGGTGTTGCCCTCCTTTTGCATATCGTAGCTTTTTTGTTACTCTAAGTAAATCCCGTATTA
>JBOFWM010000018.1:0-9070 GCA_051653625.1 Lachnospiraceae bacterium | reverse complement strand
AACAGGATATGTTTTTACAGGTTGGAATAAAGAATATAAAAATATAACAAAAGATACAGATATCATAGCTTTATATACCATAGATACAAGCAATAACGGAAACGGCGATGGAAACGGAAGTGGCGATGGAAATGGAAGTGGCGATGGAAACGGAAGTGGAAATGGAAGTGGCGACGGAAACGGAAGTGGTAATGGTAGTGGAAATGGAAGTGGAAATACAGATGCTGAGGGGAATCGTTTGTATAAATTAACTGTAACTGATGGAACTGGTGGTGGAAGCTATGCTGCAGGCACATCTGTTACAATTTTAGCAAAAGAACCATCAAGTGGAAATGCATTTTCTACTTGGAGTTCCACAAATGCTAGTATTATATTTGCAGACAAAACAAAGTCTTCTACAACAATAATTATGCCTGCAGGAGATAGTACGGTTGTTGCAAATTTTGCAAATCAATATCGCCTTGATGTAGAATATGGAAGTGGAAGTGGAAGTTATTTGGCAGGAACAGTGGTTACAATAAATGCTGTTTCACCACCAGCAGGAAGAAGTTTTGATCGTTGGACTACAAGTACAAGTAATTTAACATTTGGAAATGCATCAAATTCACAAACAACAGTAACTATGCCGGAAAGTAATGTAACAATAACTGCAACTTACAGAGATTCATTAACAAGTACAGGAACAAGTACAGGAAATGAAAATGGAAATGGAAATGGAAGTGGAACAAGTACTAGTGTAGGCACTGGAAATTCAGGAAATTCTAATACAAGCGTTCAAATTTCAAAACCTGGAATTTCAAATACGAATGTTGCAAACGCCTCTGTATCAGGATCAAGTGATAATTTTATCATTCGAATTTCTGAAAATGAAGAAGCTTCAAATACAATTGCAAATGTGCTTGCCAAAGAGTTTGATGATATGTCTCGTGTTAAATATTTTGCAATGGATATTTCATTGTACGATGCAGCTGGGACAACAAAAATTACAAATACAGATGGACTATCAATTAATATTACAATTCCAATCCCTGATGCATTATTAGAATATGCAGGTAATAATCGTGTTGGTGCTGTATATAATTCAGAATTAGAGAAATTAGATGCTAGATTTAATACAATAAATAATATTCCATGTATTTCTTTTACTGCAACACATTTCTCCCCTTATACAATATATGTAGATACTGCTAATTTAATAGTAGGTGAAATTGATTCTACACCAAAAACTGGAGATGGTATCCATCCAAAATGGTTTTTATCACTTGGACTGTTTTCAATGTCTATGGTATTATTTATGAAACGTGACAAACGATATAAATTAAAAAATGCATAATAATAATTTAATAAATAGATTGGAGGAAGAAGTATGAAAGCGCGTAAAATTCGTAGAACTTTTAGTGTAGTATTACTTATAATAGTCCTTCTTGTTACACAGATCCCTGTAACATATACAAAAGCTTCAACTAGTAGAGAGTTTCAAATAAAAGGTACAACTTTACTTTCTTATTTAGGAAATTCTTCTAGTGTAACAATACCTTCTTCTGTAAAAAAAATTGGTTCTGGTGCATTTCGAGGAATAAACACTCTTTATAACGTTACAATTCCTGATACTGTAGAAGAAATTGAAAATGACGCATTTGCACAATGTGTAAATTTATCTAGTGTATCTATTGGTAAAAATGTTAATCAATTAGGAAATGGTGCATTTGCTGGTTGCAATAATTTATCGAATGTAACTATCTCTAAAGACAATATTAAATTTCTTAGTGAAAGTGGTGCGATCTACAACAAAGATAAAACAAAATTATATGCAACATTAGGTGGCAGTACTACCAAAAGATATACCATACCGAATACAGTAGAAATTATTGCACCTTACAGTTTTTGGGGAAATGAAACAATAGAAGAACTAATTCTTAGTGAAGGATTGGAAGAAATAACAGGATATGCATTTTCAACGTGCTTAGAATTAAGAACTATAGGGATACCAAATTCTGTTTCTACCATTGATGCAAAAGCTTTTGAGAGTTGCAGCAAGTTAAAAACTGTTTACATACCGGCTAGTGTTTCTAAAATTCATCAGACTGCATTTGATGGTTCTTATCTTGTAGAAATTATTGCTGATTCTAGAGCGTATGCAAATACATATTATGAAGAAGTACTTCAAAATAGAGTTGTTCCTATTGCAGTAGATAAAGATGAGATACAACAAATTCAAGCAGACAAAGACGAAGCAACGGATACAACAATATTGGCAAAAGATGACCCGAGTAATGTAGAGTATATTCCAAAGAATCAAATTCTTGATATAAAAGAAGAAGGTGTACTTGGAAAGACAAGAGTTGTTGGACAATCAGCCGTTGTAATGATTGAAGATTATGGAATGTGAGTAAAAAATAGCCCCCTTAAAATCCTTATTTGACAAGGTTTTTAAGGGGTTTGTTTTCATGATAATTTTTAACTATCTTTTTATGGTTACGAAAAAGTTGTTTTTAAAATTATGTATATTATTCTTCAGTGATACAAATCAAATAATAGAATAAAAAAGTAACAACAAAAAACTCTTAGCATAACTTATAAAAAAGGCTAAGGGTTTTTTGTGTATCGTGTAAGAGAACAGATAGGATGTAATACATTTGAAGCATCTATGTATTCAGGAAAAAATATTACAGTAGCTATTTTAGACACTGGAATAATGTATCATCCTGATTTTGGAAATCGTATTCTTGCTTTCCATGATTTTACAAAAAAAGGATATCCTTATCCTTATGATGATAGCGGTCATGGAACACATGTGGCAGGTTGTTTGGCTGGAAATGGTTATTTATCAAATGGTAAAATCAGAGGAATTGCACCAAATTGTAATTTGATAATTGGGAAAGTATTAGATTATCAAGGCGAAGGAAATATAGAAGATATGATTGCTGGAATACAATGGGTAATTGATTACAGAAAAAAATATCAAATTAAAATTTTAAATATATCAATTGGATTGGGCTATGTTTTAAATGAAACAACAAAGCATAAACTACAAAATATGTTAGAATTAGCTTGGGATTATGGCTTGCTAGTTATAGTTGCAGCAGGAAATTCTGGACCTGAGGAGAGTTCTATTTCACCATTAGGCCTTGGAAATAATGTAATATCTATAGGTTGTCATGAAGGTGGTTATTTTGGAAATAGAACAGATTTGTGTGAATATTATTCTGGACGGGGCGAAATATTTAGCATAAAAAAGAAGCCTGATCTAGTTGCACCTGGAACAAGTATTGTATCATGCAATGCGTTAGTTCGAAAAATAGGAAAAAGATATAAAGATGGATACATAGAAAAAAGTGGTACATCAATGTCAACACCAATTGTGTCTGGAGTAGCATCTTTGATATTAGAAAAAGATCATTATTTATCTAACTATGAGATTCGGAAAAGATTAATTTATTCAGCAAAAGATTTAGGAGAACCATGGAATATGCAAGGTTGGGGAATGGTAAATGTAAAAGACGCATTAAAGTGGTAGAGTTTGAAACTTGACAGATACTGCATTATTGTATACAATAATGCAGTATCTGTTTTTTATATAAATAGATATAGGTTATAAAAGGAGAAACAAAAAATGACAACAAAAAAAGATATGTTTATTAATAGACCTGTACAATTAAATGAAAATAATAATCTTTTACAGATAGAAGAACATATGTATATACTCGATAATGTTGAAAAACCTAACATTTTTCGAAATATGTTTCCTTATTCTGAAGTTCCTAAAATACCATTTAACGATAGAATTGTACCACACAATATGCCAAAAGAAATTTGGATTACAGATACTACTTTTCGAGATGGACAACAATCAAGAGCACCATATACGACAGAACAAATTGTTACAATTTATGACTATTTGCATAAATTAGGTGGTCCAAATGGAATGATTCGTGCAAGTGAATTTTTTTTGTATAGTAAAAAAGATCGAGATGCAGTATACAAGTGTTTAGAAAAAGGGTATAAATTTCCAGAAATTACAAGTTGGATTCGTGCAAATAAAGAAGATTTTAAGTTGGTAAAAGAAATAGGAATGAAAGAAACAGGAATATTAGTTAGTTGTTCTGACTATCATATATTTCTAAAGTTAAAAATGACTCGGAAAGAAGCAATGGATCATTACATAAGTATTATAAGAGCTTGTTTAGAAGAAGGAATTAGTCCAAGGTGCCACTTAGAAGATATTACACGAGCTGATATATATGGATATGTAGTACCATTTTGTTTAGAATTGATGCGATTAATGGATGAGTATCAAATTCCTATCAAAATAAGAGCTTGTGATACTATGGGGTATGGAGTGAATTTTACAGGTGCTGTCATACCGAGAAGTGTACAAGGGATTATATATGCACTCCATATCCATGCGGGAGTTCCACATGAATTAATTGAATGGCACGGACATAATGATTTTTATAAAGCAGTTGCAAATTCAACAACAGCATGGCTTTATGGATGCGCAGGAATTAATACTTCCTTATTTGGAATAGGCGAAAGAACAGGAAATACTCCGTTAGAAGCTATGGTTTTTGAATATGCACAATTAAAAGGCCATTTAAATGGAATGGATACAACAATCATTACAGATCTAGCTGAATATTATGAAAAAGAAATAGGCTACCAAGTTCCTTCAAGAACTCCTTTTGTTGGTAAAAATTTTAATGTTACAAGGGCAGGCATTCATGCAGATGGATTATTAAAAAATGAAGAGATTTATAATATTTTTGATACGGAAAAATTTTTGAATCGCCCAGTACTATGTTCGATTTCTAATACTTCTGGTTTAGCAGGTATTGCACATTGGATTAATACCTATTATAATTTAAAGGATACATCACAAATAGATAAAAATTCAACATTAGTGCAAGGAATAAAAGAAATTGTAGATGTGGAATATCAAGATGGAAGAGTTACTGTATTAACAGATGATGAATTATTAGAAATCATTGAAAAGATTTGTTGCAAGCAAGGAGTTGTCCTTACAAAACAATCGCAAAGATAAAGGAGCTAATTATTTTAATGGCAACATATGATGTAAAACAAGAAGTCACAGATAAATTTTCTTTAAGAGGACGAGTTTATCATAAAATTCGTGAAGATATCTTAAATGGAACCTATAAAGAATATGATGAGTTAAAAGAAGTTTCTATAGGTGAAAAATTAGGTGTTAGTAGAACACCAGTTAGGGAAGCATTTCGACAATTAGAACTAGAGGGATTGATTCAAATCATTCCAAATAAAGGGGCTTATGTAACGGGTATTACAGAGAAAGATGTTAAGGATATTTATCAAATTCGTTCCTATTTAGAGGGACTTTGTGCAAAATGGGCAACAACCAATATTACAAAAGAACAAATGGAAGAATTAGAAGAAAATGTTTTTTTGTCTGAATTTCATGCACAAAAAGGAAATACAGTGCAACTTGCAGAGTTAGATAACCGTTTTCACGAAATATTATATGAAGCAAGTAATAGTAAAATGTTAAAACATATGCTGCATGATTTTCATGATTATGTATTGAGAGTAAGAAAAAAAACATTGTCTCAAACAAAAAGAAGCAATAAATCAAATGAAGAACATCGCCTCATTATGGAAGCAATAAAAGAAAAAAACCCTAAAAAAGCAGAAGAAGTAGCGAATAGGCATATCGCAAAGGCGTATGAAAATATGGTTATAGAAGGACTTCATGAAGCATATGAATCTTAAAAAAATATAGAGTATAGAAAGAGGGAAGTGTTAAAATGGAAAAAATTAAAATGGTATCACCGATTGTTGAGATGGATGGAGATGAAATGACAAGAATTTTATGGGGGATGATTAAGGAAGAATTGCTATGTCCTTTCATTGAATTAAACACGCTCTATTATGATCTTGGTTTAGAACACAGAAATGAAACAAATGATCAAGTTACAATAGATTCAGCGAATGCTACATTGGAGCATAAAGTTGCTGTAAAATGTGCGACGATTACACCAAATGCTGCAAGGATGAGTGAATACACATTGAAAGAAATGTGGAAAAGCCCAAACGGAACAATTCGTGCCATTTTAGACGGAACAGTATTTCGTACTCCAATTATTGCAAAAGGAATTGAACCATGTGTAAAAAATTGGAAGGAACCAATTACGATTGCAAGACATGCATATGGAGATGTATATAAAAATTCTGAAATTGTTGTAAATGGACCAGGTGTTGCTAAATTAGTTTTTACAAATGAAGCGGGAGAAGAAGTAAGTGAAGTAATTCATATGTTTAAAGGTGCCGGTATTTTACAAGGAATGCATAATACAAATGAATCGATTCAAAGCTTTGCTAGATCTTGTTTTTCTTATGCGCTTGATTTAAAACAAGATTTATGGTTTTCGACAAAAGACACAATTTCAAAAAAATATGATCATACATTTAAGGATATTTTTGAAGAAATTTTCGAAAATGAATATAAAGAAAAATTTGAAGCATTAAATATTGAGTATTTTTACACTTTAATTGATGATGCTGTTGCACGTGTAATGAAAGCAAAAGGTGGGTTTATTTGGGCATGTAAAAATTATGATGGAGATGTTATGAGTGATATGGTTTCATCTGCATTTGGTTCGCTTGCAATGATGACTTCTGTACTTGTGTCACCAACAGGTGCTTATGAATATGAAGCAGCCCATGGGACAGTACAAAGACATTATTATAACCATTTAAAAGGAGAAGAAACATCAACAAATTCAGTTGCAACTATTTTTGCGTGGACTGGAGCTTTAAGAAAACGTGGAGAATTAGATGAGCAACAAGAATTAGTAGCATTTGCAAATAAATTAGAGGCTGCAACACTAAAAGTAATAGAAGATGGTAAGATGACAAAAGATTTGGCACTTATAACAACTTTTGAAAATCCTACTATATTAAACAGTGGTGATTTTATCAAAGAAATAAGAAAAGAATTGGAAAAATAAACGGAATTAAAAAAAGCTGCAGTTGCAGCTTTTTTTAATTATTACCAAACTCTTCCCATTGCTCATAGTAGTTTGTTAAGTTTATATTGTGTTCTTCTAACTTAGTCGTTAACTCCTGAAGATAAGAAACATTTGTACATACCTCTGGCTTTGCCATCTCTTGTTCAATTTCTTTAATAGCAAGTTCGCAGGTTTCAATAGCTTGCTCTAATTTTTCTAACTCTTTTTCACGTTTTCTTTTTGCAGCTTGTTGTTCTTTTTGCACCTTATAATCTAATTTTGATTCACTTATTTCGGGAATTACTTCTTGAATGTATTGTTCTTTTGGAGTGGTAACAATAGTTTCTCTTTTTTCTAAATAATAATCATAATTTCCAATGTAACTAATCATTTCTTTTTGCTTTAACTCTAAAATTCGAGTGGCAGTTTTGTTAATAAAATATCGATCATGAGATACATATAAAATAGTACCCGTATATGCATTTAATGCTTGCTCTAAAATTTCTTTTGACTGCATATCAAGATGATTTGTCGGTTCATCCAGTATAAGAAAATTTGCATTTGATAACATTAACTTTGCTAAAGATAGACGGCCTCTTTCACCACCACTAAGTTCTTTTATTTGTTTATATACATCATCACCCAAAAATAAAAAAGCAGCTAATGTGTTACGAATTTGTGTATTGGTCAAATTTGGATAGTCATCGGATATTTCATCAAATAAAGATTTTTCATCATGTAAAAGAGCATGTTCTTGATCATAATATCCTATTTCTACATTTGTTCCTAATGTTAATGTTCCAGAAGAAGCAGGAAGGATTTGGTTAATAATTTTTAATAATGTAGTTTTCCCAGTTCCATTATCACCAATAATTGCAACATGTTCTCCACGCGATATATTTATTGTTAAGTCTGAAAATAATGTAAGTTGATCGAATGATTTTGTTAAATCTGAAACTTTAAGTACATCATTTCCACTTATTTTGTTTGGAACAAGTGAAAACTTCATATGATCTGTTTCTAATGTTGGTTTTTCAAGAACATCTATTTTATTTAATAATTTTTCTCGACTTTCAGCTCGCTTTATTGATTTTTCACGATTGAAACTTCGAAGTTTTTCAATGACTTGTGTTTGATGTTTAATGACTTGTTGTTGATTTAAATAAGCATTTAATTGTTCTTGCTCCATATGTTCTTTTTTTTCAATGTAGTCAGAATAATTACCACTGAAAACAAAAGAAGATGCTCTGTTTATTTCTACCACTTTTGTAACAATTTTATCTAGAAAATAGCGATCATGTGAAACCGTTAAAACAGCACCTTTGTAATTTAATAAATATCCTTCTAACCAACTGATGGAATTTAAATCGAGATGATTTGTAGGCTCATCTAAAATAATCAAATCAGGTTTTTTTAAAAGCAGTTTTCCGAGTGCAACACGTGTTCTTTGTCCACCAGATAACATTGTAATCTTTTTTGTGAATTCATCTTCCGAAAATCCTAATCCTTTTAATACTCCAACTACTTCACTGCGATATTTATAACCGTCTAATTCTTCAAATGTATGCATTTCTTTAGCATATAATTCCATTAGATCATCTAATTCAGAATCCACAACATGTTTCATTTGAGTTTCATAGAAACGTATTTTTTTTTCTAATTCAATTAATTCTTTTTTTACAAAAAATAATTCATCATAAATGGTATTTTCACCGTTACAACTTGAATTTTGAGCAAAATAACCATAAGTTTTTTGTTTTGTGAAAGCTACAGTGCCTGAATCAGCAGATAATTCATTTACAATAATTCGTAATAAAGTTGTTTTTCCTGCTCCATTGATCCCAACAATTGCAACTTTATCATAATCATCAATATGAAAAGAAACTTGATCAAGTATTTTTTTGTCTACAAATGATTTGCATATATTAGAACATGTTACTATCATGTAATCCTTCCTATTCTGTCAAGCCTAAATCTATTGATTTTACTGGCTTTGACGATTTTTATTTACCTCTAAAACAGAGCCGATAGTGATGGATATCGTAGTATCAAATACCGAATGCTGATAAATGGGTATAGTTAATAAA
>JBOFWM010000017.1:0-13345 GCA_051653625.1 Lachnospiraceae bacterium | reverse complement strand
TATCTCTAGTGAATGCGCATAAAGATACTACGTTTCTACTTTTCTTTTCGCCATATAGTGTCCTATATTGGGAATCTTTAGTGACAGAAGGAACATTAGTCAAACAATTAGAGGCAGAAGCCATTGCTACAAGTATGTTGTTAGAATGTGAAAATATAAAGTTATATTCTTTTACAGAAGAAACAGATATCACAGAAAATGTATTCAATTATAGTGATAAAGAACATTATAAGGCAGAGATCAATTCTATGATTCTAACTTGGATCTCGCAGGATAATGGAAGAGTAACAAGTGAAAATTATATAGACAGAATTCAGTGGAAATACGATCGATATTTAAACTATGACTATAATTTGATATACGAGCAGGAAGAAAATTGGTAAAAAAATGGAAAATGTGGTATTATGTCTAGAAAAAAGAATAAAAGGATAGACAAAAGATGAAACAAAGAATTATAAATAATAAGAAAGAAGCAATCGGATTATTTGCTAGCATTATCTATTATTTAAGCCTTGCTCTTTATAAATTAAATGCAACGTCAATATGGCAAGATGAAGCGATGGAATTCTACACGTCAATCTCTACAAAAGGTGCGATTAGAGGCGTTACAACTTACGAAACATGGTATGAAAGAATTGCACATATTCAACAACAACCACCGCTATATAATTGGGTGATGAATTTATGGTTGCGTGTAAATACAGGGGAGTTTTGGTATCGTTTATCAAGTGTACTCATGGGACTTGTTGCTATTATTGGATTGTATTTAGTCATTCGAACATTATGCAATTATAAATATGCCATTGTAAGTGTAGTTTCTTTTTCTAGTATTTATATTGTGATGTATTATGTAAAAGAAGCTTCAGAATATATCATGTTGATGATGTTTTTGATTTGGACCATATATTTATATTTACACATGTTGGAAAAAATTACAGTAAAAAGACTTTTGTTGTTTGTACTCTGTTGTATTGTTACTATTTATACGCATTATAGTGCTGCTTTTGTTATGATTCCATTGGCTTTTTCTGTGTTATATCACTTATATAAAGAAAATGACACGAAACTTCTTAAAATAAGTATCTTTTCTTATTTGATTGCAGGTATAACTGCGGGAGTACCATTGCTCTTATTATTTATAAAACCACAAATGAAGAATGAAATTTCAACATTAGGCGTTGATAAAGCTATTGAAATAACAGGGAATAACATTATACTTGATTTTTTTGATAGTATAATGTGGGTATTCAGATGGTGTATTAGCGATTATGATAGGGATTGGAAATTATTTACTCCAATTGCATGGGTATCTAGTATTGCAATAATAATACTTGGTATCATAGTTTTTAAAAAAACAAAAAGAAAAAATGTTCGTTATTTAATAGGATGTAATATTGGAATATACATGATATATTATATCACCACAACATTAAATATTTATGCATATGGGTGGTTTGGAAATCGCTATAATATTTTTATTCTCCCAATTTGGTTTATTACGATACTTGTAATCCTCTTTGAAACCATTACACTTATCAATAAAAAAATGTACCTATTACACATTGGATTAGTGGTTTGTGCTTTTTTATTTGCATGTTATGGAGTGAAAAGAATCAATGATCATTGGGGAAAAAGTGATGTGAGAACGATTGTAACAATGTGGGAAGAGGAAAAACTTTACGAAATTCCTACATTCGTTAATTTTCATCAAAGATATGCTTTTATGTATTACTTTAGTAATGCAAAAACAAGGAATGAGACATGGTGGAATAATCTTGTAACAAACCTAAATTTAAATTCCTTATCTTATACAGAGGAAGAATGGATAACTTATTTAGAACAAGAAGTATACAAAGAAGGAATTCCAGACAAACTTTATATTGTTTCTGGACAAAAAGATACAATTATTTTGGCACTCGAATCGTACGGGTATATTGCAACACCAGTGATAGATTCTACAGCCAAGTTATATTTACTAGAAAAGTAAAAGAAGGTGTTATAGTTAATGAATATAATAAAAAAACTAAGCTATATATTTGATAAAAAACAAAAGATTACAATTGGAATTCTTGCAATAATGATCTTTATAAGTGGTATTTTAGAAACATTAAGTGTATCTGCGCTACTTCCTGTTATTGCAGTTATCATGGACATGGATTCGATGCTTTCAAATCGTTATGTCATTGTCATTATGGACGTTCTTAATATTAAAAGTGGAACACAGTTAATTGTACTTTGCTTGATATCTATGATGTTATTATATATATTTAAAAACTTATACTTATTGTTTTTAATGAATTACCAAACAAAATTTATCAATACAAGTAAAAACAGATTAATCAGTCGTGTATTACGTGAATTTCTAAATAGACCATATGAGTTTTATCTTGATGCAGATATTCCAACTGTTTTTCGATTAACAGATAGTGATATTCCGAATGTATTTAGTATGATGATGGCCATCATTTCACTTGTTTCTGAATTCATTGTATTTATCTGTTTATGTACATTACTGATTATTTCAGATTGGAAAATGACAGTTTACTTAGTTTTAATATTTGGAATTGTGACACTTCTTATTATGAAGATTATGAAACCGATTTTAAATAAATTAGGTGCAAAAAATCAGACCATTCAATCACGCATTGCAAAATGGAGAATTCAAGCAATCTATGGAATTAAAGATGTAAAAGTACTCCATAGAGAATCGTTTTTTGCAGATAATTATGAAGAAACAGGAAAAATAGGAGCAAGAATTGCAAAAAAATATTCAGTAATGAATACCATTCCAAGACTTTTGATTGAAACAGTATTTATTTGTAGCATTTTGATGTATCTTATGATTTATATTGTCAGTGGAAAAGATGTAACGTCTTTATTAGCAACATTGATGGTATTTGGAGTTGCTGCAATACGACTTATGCCATGTGTAAATCGTATTAACACATATTTAACAGAAGTAGCATATACACAATCAAGTTTAAATTATGTATATGATAATTTAAATATGGATGCGATTTCTAAAATGGGTGTGAAACAAGAAGAAGAAACAAGTGTTGATAATCCATTAAAATTAGAAGATGAAATTATATTAAAAAATATGGTTTATTGCTATCCAAATACAGAGAAAAAGATTTTAGATGATGCAACCATGAGAATTCCATATGGGAAATCGGTTGGAATCATGGGTCCATCGGGTGCAGGAAAATCTACGGTAGTAGATGTTTTACTTGGCTTATTAAAATTACAATCAGGTGAAATTTTATGCGATGGAGTCGATGTATTTGAACAATATCCAGCATGGCTTGCTCAAATAGGATACATTCCACAATCCATCTATTTAGTGGATGAACCTATTCGAAATAATATTGCCTTTGGAATGAAGGACGAAGAAATTGATGAGGAACGTGTGTGGAGAGTATTAGAAGAAGCACAAATAAAAGACTTTATCATGGAACTACCAGAAAAACTTGATACAACAATAGGAGATCGTGGAATACGATTATCTGGTGGACAAAGACAAAGACTTGGAATTGCAAGAGCATTGTACCATAATCCAGAAATTCTTGTGTTTGATGAAGCAACATCTGCACTAGACCACACAACAGAAGAGGCTGTTATGGATGCAATTAATAGTTTTCATGGAAAGAAAACGATGGTAATTATTGCACATAGATTAAATACAATAGAAAAATGTGATATTATATATAAAGTTGATGCAGGGAAAATAACAGAAGTTAAATTATAAGAAAAGGATCAACATGGAAGAAAAAAAGAGAATTACAATTGCAACAGAGTTGCTTAATGGACAAGGATTAGGAAATCAATTATTTTGTTATATTGCAATTAGAGGAATTGCAAAAAAATTAGGAGCGGACTTCTCTATTTTAAATGCATCTCAGTTTGCAAATAATATCCATAGTAATCTTGGAATGTATTTTATGGATTTAGAATCAGGATGTGAGAGGAAGAAGGAAGACTTTTTAGAAGTCTATCACGAAAAAGAAGAACGCATTTTCTTACCATATTCGAATCATGATCTTACGTTAGGATGTTATATTACCGGAGAAGATAGCGAATTATTTCAACTTAAAAAAAATACTTTGATTTATGGGAATTTACAATCTGAAATATACTTCAAATCATATCAAGATGACATTAAGAAATGGCTCCATGTGAAAGAAGAATATAATTGCATGGAATATTCAAAACCAAATTTATGTATTGTAAATGTAAGAGGTGGAGAATATACAAGTAATCCTGAACTTTTTTTAAGAAGAAAATATTGGATCGATGCAATAAATCATATGAAAAAAATCAGAAAAGACATGGAATTTATGGTTATTACAGATGATGTAGTTGCAGCAAAAAGAGTACTTCCAGAACTTGAAGCGTTTCATTTTGAGTTATCAAAAGATTACACTATTATAAAAAATGCGCATTATTTTATTGCTTCTAATTCCACATTTTCTTTTTTTCCAATCTTTACAAGCGATACCATTCAATATTGTATTGCACCAAAATATTGGGCAAGACATAATGTTTCAGATGGATATTGGGCATCAGAACAAAACATTTATACAGGGTACCATTATCTTGATCGCAGTGGAAGAGTCTTTACGGCAGATGAGTGTAGAGAAGAATTAAAAGAATACAAAATGCGTACAAAAAATGATAGAAAAAGAAAAATTCCTTATACGGGAATAAAGAAGAAAATTGCCATGCAATATGTCAAGTTTTTTCGAGCAAAAAGCTTAGTGGTACGTGCGCTTTTCTCAATAAAAAAACGTATCAAAGTAAAAATGAGTAGATAGGAAAGGAATGATTTTGCGATGCAAAAAACAGATAATTTTTTTCTGATTCATAATTATAACACGGTTCCAGAGGAACTTTTGAAGTATTGTAAGGAATATTTAATTGTTGATTGTTCCGATGATACATCTATAAAAAAGAAATTAGAAGATTTGCAGTTACATGTAAAACATATTAAAAATACGGGGCATAATATAACAACCTACTTTGATTTTTTTGTGCAGCAATACGAAGACTTACCAGAAGTCATTTGTTTATTAAAAGGAAATATGATTGGTAGACATGTGTCGCAAGAATTTTTCGAACAAGTCTATAATCATCAATATTTTTACTATTTATATGATGAAAAGCAATATTATGATAAATATGGAAAATATAAGGTAGATGGAACAAAAAATGAAATAGGTAGTACCTTTTTAACTGCTGAAAATATGTACACAGAATTAAACAATTCCTGGTTTGTACAATCAGAAAATCATCCGAAGAAGTATTTTAATGATACAGATGATTTAATGAAATTTATTTATAAAAACCCTATGATTCCTCATTATTTTACATTTTCACCAGGTGCATGTTATATTATTCGAAAAGAACAAGTCTTAAAGCATAGCAAAGCGTTTTATCGTAATTTAAATAAAATTATGAACTATGCAATGGATCCAAGTTTCCCATCCGAAGCACATCAGGTGGAAAGAATACTACCAATTCTATTTACTTCTAATTGTGAAGTAAATGAATGGATGAATGGAGATGATGAAGAATTTCAAAAAAAATTGCAAGAGTGTATAGAATATATTGAGTATAAATTTGAAAATCGACCAAGACGTTTTAAAAAACTAAGACAATTTTTAGGACTTATTAAATAAGAAAATAGGAAAAAAATGAGTAAAGAAAAATTAAAGTTGCCACAAGTAACAATATGTGCCATGACAAGTGTTTTGGTACAAGAAACGATAAAAGCAATGGAATATAGCATGCAGGAGATTGAATTTGGTGCTGCAGTTATCATTACACATAAGAAACCAAAAAATCTTCCATCTAATATCACGTATAAATATATCGAGGAATTAACAGACATTGATCGATTTAATTATGAAACGGTATATAATATGGGGGATTATATTGATACAGAATTTGTATTACTTGTACATTACGATGGGTTCGTAGTAAATCCTCAATCGTTTAAACAAGAATTTTTAGAATATGATTATATTGGTTCCCCTTGGCCATTGCCAAAGGAAGGAGATACGACTACTTATCGCGACATCCATGGAAATATTTGTCGTGTAGGAAATAGCGTATCCATCCGAAGCAAACGATTGTTAGATTTCCCAAGAAAGGCAAATATTCCATGGACCTCTGAAAAAGGTTGGTTTAATGAGGACGGATTTATTTGTTGTAGAAACAAACACTTATTTGAAGAAGCGGGTATGAAGTTTGCACCCTTAGAGCTTGCAATCCATTTTGGACATGAACATATGATACCCGAGATACAAGGCAAAGAGATTCAACCATTTGTATTTCATAAATGGGCAGGAACAAATAGTGTGTATCCAGACTTTCGAAAAAAAAGTAACATAAAGCCTTATATTACAAAATGTAAAATATGGATTGCATCTATTTTGAAAAAAAGAGAAAAGAGTGAAAAATAATATGGTATATGATTGCTTTCAGTTTTTCAATGAATTAGATATTTTAAAATTAAGATTAAGTATATTAGACCCAGTTGTAGATTACTTCGTGATAAGCGAAGCAACTACAACTTTTTCTGATATAGAAAAACCACTCTATTATGCAGAAAATAAGGAGCTATTTAAAGAATTTGAACATAAAATAATTCATAATGTTGTAACAGACACCCCTCCAGGAGACACCCATGTGCGTGATACATTTCAAAAAAATGCAGTGGGACGTGGACTAAAAAATTGTACAGAGGAAGATATTATTATTTTTAGTGATTTAGATGAAATACCAAATCCAGAAAAAATAAAAGAAATTTTAACACATTTTGAAGAGGATAAGATATATCATTTCGCACAACGTCTCTTTTATTGTTATCTCAATATGGAAGAACTATCCGGAAAATTACTTTCTTATGCAGGTGATTTTGAAGGCGTAAAACAAAAGCAGTGGATTGGAAGCAAGTTATGTTCTTATAAATTGCTACAGAAGGAGCACTTACAATTAGGAGAACTTCGTTTTCCAGAACGAAAAGAAATTGGAATACGTGTAAGTGATGGCGGATGGCATTTTGGATATATGGGTGGAAAGGGTGAAACGGACATAAAAAAAAGAGTAGCACAAAAAGTTGTTTCAGCAGCACATCAAGAATATAACAAAAAAGAAGTATTATCCGATGTTGTAGATAAGATTAAAAGTGGACAAGACATCTTTGGGCGCGATGCCATTTTCAAAAAGGTAGAAATCGATGATACGTATCCAATCTACATCAGAGAACATAAAGAAGAATTCAAACACTTGATTCTAGAAGAAGAAAATTCAACAGAAAAAAATGTTAGAATGGTAAAAAGAACGATTCGAAAAGCAAAAGAGAAGTTAGAGAGAATTATAAAAAAAGTAGTAAGAATCATAACAAGGAAAAAATAGGAGTAAGAAATGTTAAAAGTATCTATTTGTGTTCCAACATATAACAATGTTTTAGAGGTGAAAAGACTAGTAGAATCGATTAAAGAACAAACATTTCAAGAGTATGAACTTATCATTTCAGATGATTCTACAAATGCTGAAATAAAAGAGTATCTATCTTTAGAAACATCGTTACAAGAAAAAATAAGATATCACCATAATGAAACTCCGCTAGGTCCTATTTATAATTGGAATCATGCACTTTCTTTTGCAACAGGTTCTCTTATAAAAATAATGTTTAGTGATGATTGGTTTACGTATAAAGATAGTTTGGAAAAAATGGTACGTATTTTTCAACAAAATCCTACAGTGGGCCTTGTATTTTCAGGTAGCATGCAAGTATCTAAGCAAGAGTCGTATGCAAGAATTCCACAAAAAGAATATTTAGAATGCCTTAAAAAAGATTATCGTTATTTAATGATTAGCAATCAAATAGGTGCACCAAGTGATAGTATGTATCGAAAAGAAATAGAAGCAAAATTTGATGAACAAAGCAATTGGGCATCTGATGTTTTTTTATATTTTGAGATCCTTAAAAAAAATGCAAAATTTCATTGTATTAAGGAGCCGTTAATTTCGATAGGAATGCATGAAAATCAATATACGTATACTTTCACAGAAAAGGATGAGCGAATATTTCAAGATTATAAATATATGTTTTTAAAATATCGACTGATTGAAAGTGAAGAATGTAAGGAATACTTTAAACATACATATCTTCTTAAATTTGACAAAAGCATAAAAGAAGCAAAAGAATGTGGATATAATGGAAAAGAATATTTTAAAGAGAAAATCGAATTTTTCTGGAAACAAAAAGTTCGAGCATATTTTTTAGCGAAAGTGAGGAGAGGAATAAGTGAATAGATTATATGAAAATCAAATTGTAAAAAAAATCACATATTATGGATTTTACCTTGCTTATTTTATAGAGCTAGGAATGTTGCTTGTCGATAAAAGTGAATTAATAAATCCTTATGAAGGGAGATTGTTTCGACTTACCTTTCTTTTCTGTGCAATTTGCATTGCATTAAAAAAATATACAAAAAAAGAATGGCTTCTCTTTTTTCTTTTCTGTGTGATTACTGCCATTTCTTATATACAAACTGAGCGGAATGACTTGATTCGAATTGTTTTCTTTGTTTTTGCAGCAAAAAATATAGATATAAAGCGTTTATTGAAAATAACATTTTATATTACTTTCATTGGAGTAGTAACACTTATGCTTCTTTCCGCATTTCATATTTTAGGATGGAATTATGTAGAATCTGATTTTGATGGGAATGGACCACAAGGAATTATTCGAAGATACTGTTTTGGACTAGGTCATCCAAATGCATTTCATTGTATGCTTTGGGCAATGATTCTTTTATATTTCTATTTGTGGCTTGATCGATTAAAGTGGTATCATTTTTGTGTGGTTGGAATGATAAATATAGGGTTTGGTTATTTTACAAAATCAAAAACTGGAATATTGATTACTTTTGGAACCATTCTACTTGCAATTCTATTTCGTTATGTAAAAGAAAGTCGTAACAAGAGTTACATCTATATGTTAGGTGGTATTTCTATTTTATTCTGTACTGGGTTTTCTATTTATATTGCAAACTATGGAGCGGTAAAACCACTTCTTGTGAAATTAGATGGAATGCTTACAGGCCGCCTATGGATATCAGAGTATTTAGGGGGAACACAGTTTTGGTCGCTATTTTCAAATCCTACAAACCAGGAATACTTTGATATGGGGTATACAAGATTATTCTACTGGTATGGAATAATACCTGCGGTTCTCTATCTTATTGTTGTTCTATGGTTTTTATGGTATTGTTATAAAAAAGGAGACTACAAAGCAGCATTAGTTGTGATTATGTTTTCTCTTTATACAACGGTAGAGGCACATGGAGTTTCTATCTATATTGCAAGAAATTATATTATCTTATTGCTTTTTGGGATATGGAATATGAGATTAGAATATAAGGAAGAAGAGAATGGATCAAATAATAAAGAAAAATCAATTAATAGAATTATATCTAATATTAGCAGTTGATATTGTTGTAATCATCGTATCTTATTTTATTTCCTATCGAATAAGATATGGACAACTTGTAGGCTTTCAAAATGATACGATCCATCAATTAGCGGTTATGTGCATCGTATTATCTTGTGTTGTATATAGCCTTTTTATGGATTGGAAAAATGAGTTTTGTAAACGAGGGTATTTGGTTGAAATGATTGCAATCACAAAATATAATTTTGTGATTTTAATGGTTACAGCAGTATTACTCTTTTTTTTAAGACAAGTAGAATTTTTTTCAAGACTTGTATTTCTTTACTTTTTTATCTCAAATCAAATTCTTACATTTATTGCACATACGATTAGTAAAGTAGCGCTTAGAAAGTACTTTCAAAGCAATCATTCTATTATACAACTACTTGTGATTGCAAAGAAAGATACGGCAAAAAAAACCATTCAAAATTTAAAACAAGTCTTACCGTTAAATTATTGTATTTTTGGAATTGTATTATGGGATGATCAAGAAGAAATCAAAGAAATTGAAGGTGTTCCAATTATTGCACATAAAGTAAAAGTAATTGAGACGGTAAAGAGCTTACCACTTGATGAAGTATTTATTGATCATTTACCAGAACAAAGAGAAGAAGCCGTTTCGTTAATTGATCAATTTAAAGCAATGGGTGTTTTATGCCATTACAACATTGAATTAACAGAGTGGAATAAAAAAGAAAGTAAAATTGAAACGTTTGGTAATTATACGGTTATTAGTTATGCCATTAATTATCCGGATTTTCGTAGACTGATTATCAAACGTATGATTGATATTTTAGGTGGGATTGTAGGCCTTCTTATTAGCGTTTTTATTGTTCCATTTGCAGCAATTGCCATCAAGATAGAATCAAAAGGTCCCGTATTTTTTAAACAGACACGAATTGGGAAAAATGGCAGACGTTTTAAAATTTACAAACTTCGTTCTATGTACATAGATGCAGAAGAACGAAAGAAAGAATTATTAAAGCTCAACGAAATGGATGGGCATATGTTTAAAATGAAAAATGATCCAAGAATTACAAAAGTTGGGAATTTTATTAGAAAAACTAGCATTGATGAATTGCCACAATTTTATAATATTATAAAAGGAGAAATGAGTTTAGTTGGGACAAGACCACCAACGGAAGATGAATTTAAAGAATACGATATTTATTATAAAAGACGCTTGTGTATGACGCCAGGATTAACTGGTTTGTGGCAAGTAAGTGGAAGAAGTGACATTCAAAGTTTTGATGAGGTTGTAAAATTAGATTTAGAATACATTGATAACTGGTGCTTAGAACTTGATATCAAGATAATAATTCAAACAATAGGCGTTGTATTATTTAGAAAAGGGTCGCGTTAAATGAAAATAATTATGCTCGGTCATAAACGAATTCCATCAAGAGAAGGTGGAGTGGAGATTGTTGTAGAGGAATTAGCAACTAGAATGGTATCACTAGGACATGAAGTGATTGTCTATAATAGAGGTGGCACACATATTGCAGGCAAAGAATTTGAGAAGAAAAAAAAGAAAATCAAATCATACAAGGGAGTGAAAATTAAAACCATACCTACTTGTAATGACAAACGATTAAATGCAATTATGTATTCTTTTTTTGCTACAATCAAGGCAAGTTTGACCTCTTGTGACGTTCTTCATTTTCATGCAGAAGGGCAATGTGTTTTTTTGCCACTTGCAAAGCTTTTAAAAAAACGTTGCATCGTAACCGTTCATGGATTAGATTGGCAACGATCAAAATGGGGTGGATTTGCAACAAAGGTAATCTTATTAGGTGAAAAACATGCTGCAAAGTATGCAGATGAAATTATTGTTTTATCGAATGGAGTCCAAGAATATTTTAAAGAAACGTATCAAAGAGAAACAAGCTTTATTCCAAATGGAATTGTAATACCAGAAAAAAAAGAAGCAAATTTAATAAAAAAATATCAGTTAGAAAAAGAGAGTTATCTATTATTTTTAGCTAGAATTGTACCAGAAAAAGGATTGGATTATTTACTTGATGCATACAAGGAACTTGATACTACAAAGAAATTAGTCCTTGTAGGAAGTGCAAGTCACAGTGATGATTATTTTGATGAAATCAAAGCGAAAGTTGCTAAAGATAAACGAATTATAATGACAGGATTCCTAGAGGGAGATATTATTGGAGAACTCTATTCGAATTGTGCTGCATATATTTTGCCAAGTGATGTAGAAGGAATGCCACTTAGTTTACTAGAGGCAATGAGTTATGGATGCAAATGTATCACAAGTGATATCAAGGAAAATAAAGATGTCTTAGGTTGTTATGGTACAACGTTTCAAAAATCAAATGCAAAAGACCTTCGTAATGTAATAGAAAAAGCATTAAAAGAAGAAAAACAAGATGTAAATGAGCAGATTTCTTATATAAGAGAACACTTTGATTGGGATCAAATAACAAATACGACATTGCAACGATACAAGGAGAAGCGATGAAAATATTAATGGTAAATAAATTTCTTCATGCGAATGGAGGTTCAGAAACCTATATCTTTAAACTTGGAGAATCTTTGCAACTAGAAGGGCATGAAGTGGAATATTTTGGTATGGACCACAAAAATCGTCTTGTTGGAAATCGAAAAGAAAGTTATGTATCAAATATGGATTTTCACACAAGTAAATTAAAAAAAATACTCTACCCATTTCAAATTATTTATTCGATAGAGGCAAGAAAAAAAATAAAAGAAGTATTAGCGGATTTTAAGCCAGACGTAGTACATTTGAATAATTTTAATTTTCAATTAACGCCATCTATCTTGTATGAAATCAAAAAAAGAAAGATTCCTATTGTATATACTGCGCATGATGGACAACTGGTATGTCCCAATCATTTGATGAAAATACCAAGTACAGGAGAAATCTGTGAACGATGTTTGACAGGAGACTATAAGCACTGCATCAAACACAACTGTATTCATAACTCAAAGTTAAAAAGTATAATTGCCTCTTCTGAGGCCTATTTGTATAAAGCGTTAGGGGTTTATAAAAAATTAGATTGCATCATATCACCTAGTTATTTTTTAAAAGAAAAACTTTCAAATCATCCAGATTTAAAAGGAAAAATCACGGTAATGCATAATTTTATTGAGAAAAATACAAATTTCGAAATAAAGAAAGAAGCGTATGTACTCTACTTTGGAAGATATTCTGAAGAAAAAGGGATGGGAACGCTATTAGAAGTCTGTAAAACTTTAGAAGAGATTCCTTTTGTTTTTTGTGGCACAGGACCTTTAGAACAAGAAGTTGAATCTTTAAAAAACGTGAAAAATTTAGGATTTCAAAGTGGAGAAGCGTTATACGATTGTATACGAAAAGCAAAGTTTAGTGTGTTTCCATCAGAATGTAATGAAAATTGTCCATTTACAGTTATGGAATCACAAGCCTATGGTACTCCCGTCATTGGAAGTCGATTAGGTGGAACAGTAGAATTAATTGAAGAAGGAAAAACAGGATTGTTATTTTCACATGGAAATAAAGAGGAATTAGAAGCAGCAATCAAAAGATTATATTTTGATACAAAAACTTGTGAAAGCATGCAAGAAACTTGTAGAACTACAACATTTGACTCCTTAGAAGAGTATCATAAAAAATTATTGAAACTATATCAAAGTGTAATAGAGAGGGTAGAGTAACTGTTACCAAAACCTTATATAAGTTTATACAAACCTCTTGTTTTTATACAATGTTTGTGATAGTATAAATCAAGAGGTGATAAATATGAAGTATTATTCTATCGGGGATTTTGCAAATCTAATAGGCAAAAATCCCCAAACATTAAGAGAGTGGGACAAAAAAGATAT
>JBOFWM010000016.1:0-1513 GCA_051653625.1 Lachnospiraceae bacterium | reverse complement strand
ATTGCATTTTTTGTGCAGTTACACACATATCAAGACGATCTAAAATTGGACCAGAAATTCTTGATCGATACTTTCTTATTTCTTGTTCACTGCAATTGCATTTTGTTAAATCTGGATAATACCCACAAGGACATGCGTTCATCGCTGCAACAAGCATAATATCGGCAGGATATGTATATGCACCATTGCATCTGGTGATTTGAATGCTTTTTTCTTCTAACGGTTGACGAAGACATTCAATTGTTTCTCTTTTATATTCTGGAAATTCATCTAAAAATAAGACGCCTTTGTGACAAAGACTTAAGATGCCCGGCTTTGGATTTCTTCCTCCTCCACTTAAGGCTTGACATGTAATAGAATGGTGCGGATTTTTATAAGGTCTTTCTTTCATAATGAATTCACCCTCTTTTAACAATCCAGCTACACTATAAACAGATGTTATTTCGATTTGTTCTTCTTTTGTAAGACTTGGTAAAATACTTGGAATTCTTTTTGCTATCATTGTTTTTCCTGAACCTGGCGGTCCTATAATCAATAAATTGTGAAATCCTGCTGCTGCAATTAATGCTGCTCTTTTTAAACATTCTTGTCCTAAAACATCAGATAAATCTTCTTTTTCTTCTTTTACGCTTTCTCGCTCTCTTTCCTTTTCTAACATCATAGTTTGAATAATTTTTTTCTTTTCTCTTTGTATGAAATTACGTCGTTCTTTGTTACTCGTCAAATAAGAGATTAATTCTTCCAAATATTCCATCGCAATATATTCAATATCTTCAACAAGAGTTGCTTCTGCTATATTATCAAAAGGTAAAATTACGGTCTTTATACCATGTTGTTTTCCGTTATTTATAATAGGTAAAACACCATTTACTCCTTTTATCCTTCCATCTAATCCTAATTCTCCAATGATTAAAGTATCTTTTATCATCTCTTGTGATAAAAATCCCAATGATACTAATATTCCAATTGCAATGGGAAGATCATAAGCTGCCCCCTCTTTTCGGATACTAGCCGGAGAAATATTTACAGTGATTTTTAAAGGCTTTATTTCAATATTTGAATTTTTTAGTGCTACACGAACTCGCTCCCTTGCTTCTCGCACTTCACTACTCAATAATCCTACCATTTCAAGATAAGGCATTCCCTTTGATACATCCACTTCTACATATGCAAGAAAACTATCAACTCCGCATATGCCAGCTGTTGTTATTTTGCTATACATTGTTTCCTCCTTTAAGTATATAATTGTTTTTTTGATGATTGTTTCGATTTGATGATGATTTTTGCATTAGATATGCTTATATAAGATAGATATGTGTATCGTTATTATCAGATATTTCTTCTTAAATTGCAAGTAATTTTATTAGAAAATCACCCTAGAACTATTTACTGTATCTAGGGTGATTTATTAAAACAATTTATGTTCCATATTATCTGGGTCAGTTGCAAATTGTATTGCAGTATCTCTTGAAATTACATTTTCATAATATAGTTGTTGAATGGAATCATCCAT
>JBOFWM010000015.1:0-12443 GCA_051653625.1 Lachnospiraceae bacterium | reverse complement strand
CGAAGATGGACTGCTTGTTACGTTAGACAATGGTAGTTTAGAAACGGATATGATAATTCTTGCAATTGGAGTAAAACCAGAGGGACAGTTAGCAGAAGGGGCAGAACTAACTATGAGTCAACGAGGTTCTATTGCTGTGAATGAGCATATGTGTACGAGTGACCCAGACATTTATGCAGCAGGCGATGCAGTAGAAGTAACAGATTTTATTACTAGTCAAAAAGTACAAATTCCGCTAGCGGGACCAGCAAATAAGCAGGGGCGTATAGTAGCAGATAATATCAGCGGTATAAAGAGTAGCTACACTGGTACACAAGGTAGCGCTATACTGAAAATCTTTGAAATAACTGTTGCCACTACTGGTATTAATGAGAAAACAGCTAAGCGATTGGGAATTCCATATGAGAAGATGTTTACTTATTCTGCAAGCCATGCAAGCTATTATCCGGATGCTGAAAATATGTCAGTGAAAACTTTATTTGATCCTATAACAGGAAAAATTTTAGGAGCACAGATTATAGGGAGAGAAGGTACGGATAAACGTTGTGATGTGATTGCCACAGCCATTCGATTTAATGCTACTGCAAGAGATCTTACAAAGCTAGAACTATGCTATGCACCACCGTATTCTTCGGCAAAAGATCCTGTTAATATGGTGGGATTTGCTATCGAAAATATACTAAATGGGCAAGTACAACAATTCCATTGGCATGATGTGGAAAAGTTACCAAAGGATGGTAGCGTTATCTTATTGGATACTCGTACGAAAACAGAGTATGATCGAGGACATATTGATGGATTTATTAATATTCCATTAGATAATCTGAGGGAGCGACTAAGTGAATTGACAAAAGATAAACCAATCTATGTTACTTGCCAAGTTGGTCTACGTGGTTATATTGCATGTCGTATTCTCACTCAAAATGGTTTTAATTGTTATAATTTAAGTGGAGGATATCAAGTGTATCACTCTATTTTCTACAATAAGAGGTAGTATAAGATGAAAAAAACAATAATTATAGGGATCGTATTAATAATTATAGGGTTCTTTGTATATCAAATAAATAATAATTTAGAGAAAAACGAAAATGAGAAACTTACTGCAGTAATTCGGAATCAAGATATGGAAGAAGAAAATACAACAATAGAAGAGTATAAAGATGAAGCAATGGAATTACAATATCCTAGTACATGGGTTATAGAAAAAGAAAATGGAGAGGATGGAAGTGTTGTAAAATTTCTTGATGAGAATAGAGAAACCGTTATGTGGATTGAACGAGGTGAAGCGTGGCGTGTAGATTTATCAGTGGATGAAGAGAGTTATAAGGAAGTATTATTGCAATCATATTCTGAAGTAGAAATCCTAGAATTTGAACAAACAAAAATTGGAGGAGAACAAGCGCGAAAAATAGTTTTTTCTCACAATAATAATGAAAAAATAGCGACAAAATATAGTGTGATTGCAGGATATATTTTCTTGGAAATTAATTTTGAAAATAGTATGGAGCATAAAAATATTATTGATTCCATCAAATTTGTTGAATAGTTGATAACTTAAAAAAAGAGGATGACTTGCATCAGTCATACCTCTTTTTTTAGTCTTTATTCCTAGTTGTCCATAGATAATCTAACTTTCCTTTGTCAATTCCAAAACTTGTTTCAACCATATAAGAAAATACATCTAGAGTTTTTTTGCGTTGTTCTAAGCTTTGGTTATTGAGTTGACTATCCATCTTAATAAGAAGAACGATTAAAACAATTTCAGCTGCTTCCTCAGGAGACTTACAATACATTGTTTTTTCACTATTTCCTTGGCGGATGATATCAGCCAGAATAGGACAAAGATTACGAATCATGATGCGGATGTACTGTTGATGAAGCAACGCGCTTTGTTGACGTTCTAAGAAACTACTAGCTTCTTGTCGAAGTAATTCCAATGAAGAGTCACGGCATGCGTGAAATACAATTTCAAGTTTTTCTAATGCGGTAAGTTCTTTTGTATCAACTAGCGATTTTGCTTTTTCTATGGCAGAAGAATAAGAACGTTCAATGACTGCCTCTATAATTTCTTCTTTTGATTTAAAGTAATAGTAGATGCTTCCCTTTCCTATACCAGCAACTTTGGCAATTTCGCTGACAGAGATGGATTGAGTAGTAGAAGTGTTCATCAATTCTTGCATTGCATCTAAAATTAAATCACGTTTTTGATTATTTTGCATAAATTTTTATCTCCAATTTCTTGTGTATCTATTTAGTGTTTGTAAGTAAGGCTATCATATCACAAAAAAGTAAACTTGACTACTGGTCGGAAAAGTGGTATTTTGTGAATAATGGAAAAGTGACCAATGGTCGAAAAATAGCAAATGTTGTAGGAGGGGTTTAAATGAGTTATGAAGAGTTAATTGAAAAGATAAGAGAGTGTTTTTTGCAAGCGGATGTTTCAGGGATAAATGGTCATCTTGCATATCAATTTAATATTACTGGAGAAGCAGAAGGGGCATTTTATGTAGAAGTTTCTGATGGAGTACTAAGTATAGAACCATATGAATACTTTGATCGAGACGTATTATTTACTACGACTGCCCAAACACTTTTAGATATTGTGAACGGGAATCAAGATGCAGTGAAAGCATTTTTAGAGGGGAAATTAAAAGTAGAAGGAGATTTTGATAAAGCATTAAAACTTCAGGAGTTTTCTGGTAAGCCTAAACAATCTGTAGTAAGTAAAATTTTAAGCAAGAAAAAGTAAGAATCTAGTGAAGGGATAAAACAGGAGGAACTTTTATGAGAGGATTAATGGCAGTTCTTGGAATTGGAGCAACTGTAGTCGCAGCAGAAGTAGGCATTGCTGCCTATTTTTTTAAAAGAACTCTTATTAGACAAAATGCAACAACAAAGCGTACCATTGAAATGGCGGGAACAGACTGGAATCAGTATTTTCCGATGATGGAAGAATGTAAAACATGGATGTTAGAACAACCACATGAAGAGGTATGGATTCGTTCTCATGATGGATGGAAGCTTCACGGAACTTTTTTTCCACAACCAGGAAGTAATAAATTAATTATTGCATTTCATGGATATACAAGTAAAGGAATGAGTGATTATATTGGCTTATCCAATTATTATCTTCGTCGAGGCTATCAAATGTTATTAGTAGATGCAAGAGCACATGGTGAAAGTGAGGGGACATATATTGGATTTGGTTGTTTGGATCGTCAAGATGCAAAAAGTTGGATTGAGTACGCGCAAAAAAGGCTAGGAGAAAATTGTAAAATGTGGCTTCACGGGGATTCTATGGGTGGTGCAACGGTGCTTATGGCAGCAGGGCTAGATTTACCAGAATCGGTAAAAGGAATCATTGCAGATTGTCCTTTTACGTCAGCATGGGATGTTTTTGCACATGTATTAAAAAGTCAGTATCATTTGCCTGCGTTTCCAATTTTACATTTGGCAGACAAAATGGTACAGAGTAAAGCAGGTTATAGTTTAAAACAATGCAGTGCAATTGAAGAAGTAAAAAAAGCAAAAGTGCCAATTTTAATTATACATGGTAAAGCGGATACATTTGTCCCTTATACTATGGGTAAAAAAATACATGATGCATGTGGTGGAAAAAAAGAACTACTGATTGTAGAAGGCGCTGGTCATTGCGAGGCATACTACAAAGATAGAAAAGCATATGAGGAGAAGTTAACATCATTTTTCGACGAGCAGGAGGAAAAACAAAATGAAGAAGAAAATTAATGGGAAAGAAGCATATCCACTTACTGTTGCACAAAAACTACATTTTTTTTACCAACAATATTGTCCTAAAAAACAAGTGTTAAACATTGGAACAAGCCTTACAATTCAACAAAGTCTTGATTTCAATGCGTTGAAGGAAGCAATTTATAAAGCGTATGATCGTTGTGAATCAATGAGACTACGTTTTCATGAAGATAAAGATGGAAGTGTATGGCAAACAGTTGCAGATAAAGAGGAAAGAGACATTGAGTTTTTTGATTTTACTGGTTGGGAAGGCTGGGCAGCAGAATGGAAAATGAAAGAGTGGACATCAGTTCCATTTGAACGATTTGATGCTCCGCTTAACAGAATTGTTATGATTATTACACCCGATGGATTTCAAGGAATGTATCTTCTAGTAGACCATATGACAATGGATGCACAATCACTTATTGTTTTTATGAAAGATGTTATTGAATTATATTGCAATATGAAATATGAGGGTGTGGACTATCCAAAAGAAATGTATTCTTACATAAAGCAATTAGAAAAAGATTTAGAATATGAGGCAGGTAGTAAAGCGCAGAAAAAAGATATTGAATTCTTTGAAAAAATGATTCAAGAATCAGAACCGATGTTTACAAGTATTTTTGGAGCAGAAAAGTTAGAACAAGAAAGACGGAAAGAGGGGAATCCTAATTTACGTGCAGCAACACTCATTTCAAATAATGTCGATGCAAATATCGTAACATTTCAACTAGAGCAAGAACCTTCTTTAAAACTGCTAAAATTTTGTGAAGAGCAACACATTTCAATGGTTTGTCTTTTAATGATGGGATTAAGAACATATTTACAAAAGGAAAATGGAAGTGAAGATGTTTCGATTAATACAACTGTTGCAAGAAGAGCAACCATAGCAGAAAAAAAATGTGGTGGAACAAGAATTCATTGTTTCCCATTCCGTACCATTGTAAAGGAAACAGATACTTTCATGGAAGGTCTTTTGAAGATACGAGATGGACAAAATCAATTATTTCGTCATGCCAATTATGATCCTACGGCCTACTTTATGTATCGAAACGATTATTATAAGTTGAATCCAGGTCAAACTTATGAGCCAATGAGTTTAACATATCAACCAATGACATTAAAAGATAAGGGGTTGGATAAAATTGGTGATATTAAATATAAAGCTTTATGGTATAGCAATGGGGCAGCAGCTCAGCCTTTGTATTTAACTGTTATGCATCGAGCAGAAGATAATGGAATAAATTTTAATTTTGAACACCAAACAGGATTTGTTAATTATGAGCAGTTAGAACATTTCTACTATTATTTGTGTCGAATTTTATTTGCAGGTATAGAAAACCCTAAAATGACGGTTGGAGAATTGATGAGATCTGTATAGTCTAGAAAAAGGAAGAGAGGAAATATTATGTTTGAAGAAATAAGAGATATGATTTGTGAATATGTAGAGGTGGAGAAAGAGTCTATTACGTTGGAGTCGCGTTTTGTAGAAGATTTAGGATTTACATCCTACGATTTCATGAGCATGATAGGAGAATTAGAAGAGGTATTTGATATTGAAGTAGAAGAACGAAAAGTGGCTGAAATTGTAACAGTTAAAGAAGCGATAAATTATATTGAAAGTTTGAGAAGCGAATAACACAAAAAAACTAGTATTTAAGCTATATTTGGGAGGGAATCAAATTATGAGTGCACAAATAAGTACCATGAAAGATATTATTGATTACGCAGCAAACACTTACGGACGCAATCCGGCTATTCGTTATAAGGAACAAAAGGAAATCATCACAAAAACATATTTAGAGTTACAACGTGATAGTCAGACATTTAGTAGAATTCTTAAGTCACTAGATATGCAAGGAAAACATGTAGCTGTTATTGGACCAACAACGTATGAATGGATTATTACTTACTTTGGGACAGTTAATAGTGGTGGCGTTGTGGTACCCTTAGATGTACTTTTAAAAGTGGAGGAGATTTGTGAATTATTGAATCGAGCAGATATTAGCGTATTGGTCTTTGACAATTTACGTAAAGATGTAGCGCAAATGGTTGCAGAACGTTGTCCAAATGTAAAAATAAAGATTTCCATGCAGGATATAGAATGTACAGAAGATATATTGTCGTTGCCACATTTAAGAAAGGAAAATGAGGGTGATTTTTCTTGTGAACTAGATCCTAATAAAATGTGCGCTATTCTTTTCACATCGGGTACAACAGGAAAAAGTAAGGGTGTTATGTTAACCCATCGTAATTTAGCAGATAATGCTACTTCACTAGACATGAAAATTCCAGCAGGTACGGTTTCTATGACATTACTGCCGATTCATCATGCCTATTGTTTTACAATGGATATTTTGAAAGGGCTTTATATTGGACTTGATATTTGTATTAATGATTCAATTATGCATGTGTCACGTAATATGAAGCTATTTCAACCAGAAATTATTTGTCTTGTGCCTCTAGTAATAGAATCTGTCTATAAAAAATTAAAAGATGCTACCGGTATTTTACCAAAGAAAATGGTTGCGAAGGCAGCTTTTGGTGGGAATTTAAAAACCATCTGTAGTGGTGGTGCATATCTTGCACCCGAGATGATTCATGCGCTATCTGAGTATGGTTTCACTGTTTTACAAGGATATGGAATGACAGAGTGCTCTCCGCTTATCAGTACAAACCTTTCGTGGGAGAACAAAATTGGTTCTGTAGGTAAGCTAGTTCCAAACTGTGAAGCAAAGACGGTGGATGGAGAAATTTGGGTGCGCGGTTCTAGTGTAATGCTTGGATATTACAAGATGCCAGAAGAAACAGCAGAAACGCTTGTTGAGGGAGGTTGGCTTCGTACAGGGGATTTGGGGTATATTGATGAAGATGATTTTGTTTATATAACAGGACGAAGAAAAAATCTTATCATTCTTAAAAATGGTGAAAATGTATCACCAGAAGAGCTAGAAAATGAAATAGCAAAAGATCCTCTTATCTGTGAGATTATTGTAAGGGAAAAAGAATCTGTGATTGAAGCAGAAATTTATCCTGATTTAGAGTATGCAATGAAGAAGCATATCAAAGATGTACCAGCAAAACTTCAGGATATTATTGATGAATTTAATAAAGGCATGCCATTATATAAAAAAATACATAGTTTAATTGTGCGACAAGAAGAATTTGAAAAAACACCGTCTAAGAAGATAAAGCGTAAGTAAAGTAATATGAATTTAATAAGGAAAAATTTTTGCTATTATCATTGAAAATATACATTTTAATTTTAATAAGAATATGATATTATTATTAAGTGTGATTATTACTACAAGGAAGTGGGATAAGGGGCAATGTTAAATGAATAATTCAATGGAAATTACTATTCTAATGTCAGTTTCAATGATAATATATACATATTTAGTTATGGAATTTGTTGATAGGATTCTAAATGAACCTAAGATTAATAAACCAAAACGATTAGTTGTTGGATGTTTAAATGCGGTAATATTTTGGATGGAATTAGATGTGAAAGCATCTTACATTCCATATATTTATATTGCCTTACTTTTTGTTCTATCTTTAGAATTTTTTTGTTTTTACAAAGATCATATAAAAAGAGTTTATCTTGTAGCATCAACATTTATTTTTCATTATATGACACTTCATTCTATCGTACTTGCCGTATCTGCTTGGGTTCGAAGAATTACATTTTCAGAGATTATAGAATCATCTACATATTTTTTAGATATCTTTACGATACTTTTAATCTTGCTTGTAGCTGTATTATTACTTGCTTTAAAATTTATTCCAATGGAAAAAGTTCAAGTGATTTGTCAGCATAAAGAGCAACTTTTTTTTATGAATCTATGGTTGACAGTTTTTAATTTCTACTTAGTTATGAATGCAAGAGTATATGCAAAACCTTTATCTGATTTGGTGATATTAGAAAATCAAATATTTATGCCAATTGCAGTAACGATAGGATTATATGTTATTTTATACTTTTCTTTTAATATGAGTACTCTTCTTGGATATCAAAGTGAAAATCAAAAATTAATGCAAGGATATTATAAAGAACAACAGTATCGTGAAGCGGTGATCAGTGAGGCACTTATCTCTTATGAGTCAAATTTAACACATGAGAAATTAGTGAAAGGTTTTGAACAGTTCAAAGATCAATATGGAGATAAAATTTATGATTATAAATTTATGCAATCGGAAATTATACGTCGTTTAGTATACAAAGATGATGTAGAGATAGTCTATGAAAACACAGATTCGAAGAACCTTTTAAAAATGTTTGAGGATGGTAATTCACAAATTACTGTAGATTATAGAAGGCTTAATAAAGAAGGTGAGTATGGATGGGTAAGGTCTGTTATGCATTTATACCAAGACCGAATTACAAAGGATGTTATGGGTTTTACATACGTTAAGGATATTAATGAAGAAAAGCAACATCAATTGGAGTTGCAAGAGCGTGCAGAAAGAGATTCATTGACAGGATTATATAACAAAGGAACTGTGGAAATAAAAATTAAATCTTATTTAGATGCAGATGTGAAATGTAAAAATGCTGGAGCACTTTTCTTAATTGATGTAGATAATTTTAAAAATATTAATGATCATTTAGGACATTCTAAAGGAGATGAAGTACTTCGTGAATTGACAAGTAAGTTGAAACAGATTTTTAGAAGTGATGATATTTTGGGAAGAGTTGGTGGCGATGAATTTCTTGTATATATCAAACGTCATTCTAATTCTGATATTATAGAGAAAAAAGCAAAAATGATTTGTCATGAATTTAATAGAAAGTATACGAGTGCATTTGGCGTAACGTATGCTGTATCAGCGAGTGTGGGAATTGCTATCTATCCAGGACATGGGGCTGGTTTTGCAGAACTTTATAAGATGGCAGATATTGCATTATACAATGCAAAAAATAAAGGGAAGAATATATATAGCATTTATCAGGGAGAATCCTTTTCAGGGTATGAAAGTAGTCGTACAAAGATTGATGCAGAAAATGAAAAAGCGAAAAAACATTTTATTGATAATCGTTCTGGATATGTTTTCGAGATTCTTTATAAATCAGAGACAATTGAAGATGGCATTAATAACGTACTAGAATTGTTAACAAAACATTATAACTATAGTAGGGGATATATTTTTGAGACATCTGAGGACGGAAAAACAACATGTAATACATTTGAGTGGTGTAATAAAGGAGTTTCGCCAGAAATAGATTCTCTTCAAGAGGTACCAATCGAAGCGGCTTCGACATCTACAAGAGCTTTCCTTCGAGACGGAAAATTTATCATGAAAAGTTTAGATAGTTTGCCTGAATTAGATCGCTCAGTACTAGAACCACAAGGAATCAAATCAATGCTACAATTCCCTATGTTCGAGTCGAAACAATTAAAGGGGTTTGTAGGATTTGACGATTGTACAGCCGAAAGACATCCAGATGATCAAGAAATAGAAGAATTAGGTACAGTATGTAATATTATTTCAACATTTCTTATAAAATATCGTATGGAAAATCGATTGAAAAAAATGGAAAAGTAAAAATTCCCATGCAAGTGCCGTTAATATTTCTCTTCAAGGAAATTTAATACACGAAATGAATACTCATATGCGAATAGGCGAACACCATCGTTAACATCAATATCAAATAAATCGGCTATTTTACTGAGCCGATAAAAAAAAGTACTTTTGTGTACATTGAGTTTGGTAGATGCTGCTACAGCATTTCTGTTTTCTTCGAGATAAATACGTAGTGTATTTCCGTAGTCACTCCCATTTTGTTTATCGTATTCCAAAATGCTTTGAATATCAGGATGAATGGAAGTAGTAAGAAGATCATAATCTTGACATTGTGTAACAATATGCTCTAAAAAGTAAGTATTATAAAATACAAAAGGATGCTTCTTTGTATTTAGATTTTGTACTTTAAGAGAGGATAATGTTTCCGCTTGTTTGTAATACATGTGTGTTTTTGAAATATCGAAAAATGGATAACTAATATATGCGTGCATTTGATTTAATTGTAAAAATGTGGCAAATCGGTTTTCTATTTTTTCAGAAAAAGGTAAGGTAGTATTACTTGGTAGTAAAAGTGTAAGATTTTCACGATAAAAAGCAACCATTGAATTTGGAAAAATCAGTAAAATCTGTTCGTAGTAATTTTTTACAAATCTTTGTTTGTGTTTTTCTTCAGGAAAATCAATGATTATAACAAAATAAAAATTTTGAGGTTTTTTTTCTAATTGTAGAAGCCTGTTATGGATCGTAGAGGTTCTTGTTAATGTTCCAGATAATAATTCGGTAAGAAAAAATTCATATCTTAATCCAGTAGGGTAACTATAACTTGGATTTTTTTGTAATTCGATAGAAATCATTTGGGATAATAAGATTATAAAATCAAGATCATCCTCGGTAAGTTCACGTTCAGAGGCACGAACGCAAATATAGCCCATTGTGATATGATGCATTCGTATGCTCTGAAATGCCCATTTATATGGAAAATCATCAAATTTGACAACAAAAGGTAGATTTGAAGAATAAATATGTTCAATCACTTTTTTATCCACCATATCTTGAAAAAGATCGTCTTTTAAATAAAGTCGTCCATTTTTTTCTTCTAAACTTTGTGGGTCATTTGTAGAAGGAGCAGCACAAAGAATGGAAAAGCTTGTATCACAAATTGTAATAGTATTTTTTAAATGCTCATGTGCAACATAGACCAATCCTTGAAGCCCATTCTCGCTATAAAGTGTTTTAAATAATTTTTCACGATTTGCTTTTAAGCAATATTGTTTCGCGATCATATCTTGTATAATGTTAAACACCTCAAAAATATTAAGATTTTCAACTACAAAAAGAGCTGTCTCCACAGCTTCTTTTTTTGTGCAATTTAATAATAGTAGATTTGGAAAAGAAGGAATTTGGGCCAAATCTGTAAAATATCCAATGTATAATTTTTTGCAATCAGGCAGACTTGGTGCTGCATTATGCGTCTGTAGAAATAAAACACAATCAATTTCAGCACGAGAATGAAAGCGACCATGAATTTTAATTTCTAAGAGAGATTCAAGATGTTTGATAATGTTTCCTAAGTAAGCCATACAACCCCCATTGTACAAATGTCTAAAAATTAACAATAATAGTATCGTTTTTTTGAACTAGAATACTATGCTCAAAAAAAACGAAAATGATATGATTAAGTATAACAAATTTCTCGAATGAGTACAATGTTAGTATTGATAGGAAAATTCTAGAAATAAGGAAATATAAACAATTAGGAGGAAGAAAAATGGCAAAAAAAGTGATGGGGCTCACTTCTGGAAGAAAAAATGGGAATAGCGAGATTTTATTAAAAGAGGCGCTGATGTACTGTGAGGAAGCAGGTGCAGAAGTGACTATGATCAATTTAAAAGATTATAAGATTGAACCTTGTACAGGGTGTACATCGTGTACACGAGGTATGGCACAAGGTAAGCATACCGGTTGTGTATTAGATGATAAGGATGATAAGAAAAAAATAATGGATGTAATGTTAGAGCAAGATGCAGTTATTTTTTCAGCACCTACATATGACTTGATGCCAAATGGAGAATATCTAATTTTTGCACAAAGAAGTTTAAGTTATGAAACAGCATTTTTGGAAACAATTGGAGCAATTGCACATAAGGATAGAGTAGCAGGTCTAATTGCAGTAGGTGGTTCTACTAGAGCATGGCAATCTATGGCATTAGAAGCTATGCAAGCAACAATGTTTACTACAGATATGAAAGTAGTTGATATGATTTTAGCGAAACAAGTGCCAGGATATGCACAATGTTTATTGAATGATGAATTAATTGCAAGAGCAAGAAAATTAGGCGAAAATATTATGACGGCTGTAAATACAGAACCAGAAAATAGAAAATGGTTAGGTGACGAAGATATGGGATGGTGTCCGAATTGCCATTCGAATGCACTTGTTTTAGGGGAAGTACAATGGGATGGATTAGATTATCCTATTGAATGTCAAGTATGTGGAGCAGGTGGAACTTTAGAAAAAACAGAAGAAGGTAAGTGGAAATTTGTAATTCAAGAAGATGGTCTTATAAAAGATCGTACAACTGTTGAAGGGCGCGCAAAACATTTAGAAGAGATTGCTCATACAGAAGGTGGATTTTACGCAAAACCAGAGAATATGGGAATTGTAAAGGAAAAGCAGAAGAAATATATCGAAAAAATCTTTAAAACAATTTAATTAAATTGGGGGTAAGAAGAATGAAAATGAGTAAAAAGTGTAAAGTAGTATTTACCTTAATTATGAATGTTCCAATTGCACTATCTATTTCATTGACAGCACAGCTTTTGGCAACTGGGAAGATAATTGTCGGACTACTAGTATTGAATTTCTCAATTGCTTATTTGATTTCTTTTGCGATTGGAATGTTACTTCCTGTTGGTAAGTGGGGGGCAGGATTCGCATTTAAATGTAAAGCACAACCAGATACGCTAAAATTTGGGCTATTAGTAAATGTAGTCATTAATTTTATTTATGTAATTATTAATTGTGTTATTTTAACTTATTTTAATGTAATTATTTTAGGGAAAGCTCCTATTATCGCATATTTTATAGGAATGGTAACTACTTTTGTTCCAATATATTTAGTAGGATATGTTGTATCTTTCCTTTGGAATAGACCGGCAGAACA
>JBOFWM010000014.1:0-34395 GCA_051653625.1 Lachnospiraceae bacterium | reverse complement strand
ATACGATGGAATTCTATGTTCCAAATCTTATCCAGAAACCTGTAATTGATAAAGCGGAGCTTATAGATAGTTTGGGTAATCAGATTGCAGATTTAAAATATGATGATAATCAAGAATTCGATACAACTGTGTTAGAAGAATCTCAGTTTGATTTTATCTGGAAGACACAAGATTACGCGTTTGCTACTCAAAAAATACAATTGATTTATGTAAATGAAGAGGATGGAACAACAGAAACTGTACTTTATGAAGATAGTAGTACTCCTGTTAATGGTACGACTCAAACACGTAACTTTGATATGACAAATCTAGGCAACAGTGATGGAAGTAATACTGATGCGTGGAAAGCGTATGCAGGGAAACAGCTAGTACTTAGAATTACACAAGTTATATACTATAGTGATACTAATAGTATAGAGATTTCTGATTCATCAGATGATCAAATTTATATTCCTAAAATTCAAGAAGTAAAAGAGTAAGAAAGAGCAATGCCTGATAAAATTGGGTATTGCTTTTTTTTGATAAAATTGATATTATCATAAGATAAACTTTGAATATCAAATTAAATGAAAGTCAAAGTAATTAGCGAATGAGTGCATTAGTAAATTAAAGGAGTATTGACTTATGAATTGGAATGAAGCATTGCAAGACTTAGACAAAAGAAGAGAAAAAGCACAATTAGGTGGTGGACTTAGTAAAATTGAAAAGCAACATACATCAGGAAAATTGACTGCAAGAGAACGTATCGAAATTTTATTAGATAAGGGAAGTTTTGTTGAAGTAAATGCTTTTATTGAATCTCGAATTGATGATTTTGATTTAGATAAAAGACGTGTTCCAGGAGATGGTGTAGTGACTGGATATGGAGAAATCGATGGAAGACCAGTTTGCGTGGCTAGTGAAGATTTTACAGTTATTGGCGGAACACTAGGAGAATACCATTCTTTTAAAATATGTCATATGCAAGATATGGCAATGGATCTAAAAGTACCATTTATTTGTATTAATGATAGTGGTGGAGCAAGAATTGAGGAAGGGATTTCTTCATTAAGTGGGTATGCAGGGATGTTCCTTCGTCATACAAAAGCATCGGGAGTGATTCCACAAATTGCTGTAATCTTAGGACCATGTTCAGGTGGTGCATGTTATGCGCCAGCCATTTGTGATTATATCTTTATGGTTGATGAAATTTCTAAGATGTTTATTACAGGACCAAATGTTGTAAAAACAGTTATTAATGAAGAAGTATCGGTTGAAGAATTAGGTGGAGCAAAAGTACATGCACAAAAAAGTGGTGTTTCGCATTTTACGTATTCATCAGAAGGGGAATGCTTGATGGGAGTAAGAAAGCTTCTTTCTTATTTACCAAGCAATAATTTAGGGACATCTCCTGTTATAAAAAAACAACATAAAAAAGAAATGATGGAAAATGTAAATAAACTATTTAGTAAAGTAGGTTCACTTGGAAAGAAAACAGAACAAAAACGCGCGAATCCATGTTTAAAATTATCAGAGATTGTACCAGATAATTCTAGAAAATCATACAATGTAAAAGACGTGATAGAATGTATTGTAGATGATGATAGTTTCTTTGAAATACAAAAAGACTTTGCACCGAATGCGGTAGTAGGATATGCAAGAATGAAAGGTGATGTAGTAGCTTTTGTTGCAAACCAACCAAATGTAATGGGTGGTTCTCTTGATTATCATGCTTCGGACAAAATTGCAAGATTTATTCGTTTTAGTGATTGTTTTAATATTCCAATTATTACTCTTGTAGATGTACCAGCGTTTTTACCTGGAACAGCACAAGAACATAATGGAATTATCCGTCATGGTGCAAAAGTATTATTTGCATATTCAGAAGCAACTGTTCCAAAGATTTCTCTTATTATGAGAAAAGCGTATGGTGGTGCATATATTGCGATGAACTCAAAAGAAATGGGAGCTGATATGGTGTATGCGTGGCCGATTGCTGAGATAGCAGTTATGGGAGCAGAAGGTGCAGTAAATATTGCATTTAGAAGAAAAATTAAAAATTCAGATAATCCAGAAGCATGTAGAGAACAATGTAAAAAGGAATATGAAGATCGTTTCTTAAATCCTTATGTTGCTGCAGCAAGAGGATATGTGAATGAAGTAATTAAACCAGAAGAAACAAGAGTTGCCTTGCTTCAAGCATTAAAATCATTACAAACAAAAAAAGTAGAAAATCCATATAAAAAACATGGAAATATTCCATTGTAAGAGGAACGTGAAAAAGAAAAAAGCAAGTAATTTTAAGAATTCTTAAAGTTACTTGCTTTTTAACAATAATAATTAAAAAGTAGACCAGTATAATTACTTGTAACGTAAGGACTACCTTCCGTTTTTTCACTATTTTTGTATGCCACTAATATTTTTTTCGCATAATTTAATGGATCTAATGAAATTTCATTACTTTTTCTTAAAACACAAGATGAAAATTCACGCAATGGGTAAAAGGTTTCCTCTAAATCTTCTTGGTTTGAAGCAAGATCTAAAATATCTTCAGATATTTCTAATGTGCCATTTTCAGAAAGCGTAATACCAAGAGTATTTAAGTCATTTTGATATAAACCAACTAGTTTATCCATTTCTGATCGTAGTCGTCTGCTATTAAATGGCGGATCCTTTAAATTATGTGTAGATAAAATAAAGTGATTATAACCATTTACTAATTCTTTTACGGTATCTTTTAATGCATCCGTGTTTGGTTTCATACTAATGGTAGCATATTCTGTATCGGTAGAACTGACACCGTTTAATGTGATTTCATAATCTTTTTCTAAATTAAATTGATTAGAAATAGAAGTATTTTCTTCTCCGTTTATTGTAAAATGAGCATTAGATGGAGTTTTTGCAACATAATCAATGCCAAAATAAGAGACACAATTTGAAGACTTATTTGTCATACTGTCTGTGATGGAAAAGGTATTTTTCATATGTTCAAAATGATATCCAGTTTTTAAAGAGCTAATTTCCAAGGCACATCTATTCTCTTCTTCTAAAACACTAGAAGTCAAACCAATTCCAGCAGAATTAATTAATCTTGAAAGTTTATGTTGTACACTTAAATTAGTATCCTCTGGTAAAACTGTAAATTGAAATTCATAACCAAGTCCATTAATTGTCACATCAAAAGAATAATTATCAGCAGGAAGATCCATGTTTTTTGGAGAAAGAAAATATCCAAGATTTACTTGACCGCTTGCAAGAGATTCTACACGGATTTGATAGCTGGGTATTTGTGAACAAGAAGAATCACTACCTATATACTTTACAGATACTAAATCAGTATTATCAGAATATGCAGTTTGCTGATGCATTAATTCTGAAGTATTTTTTTGTGCAATACTAGAATACTTATTGTGAAGTAAAGAAGCACTATCTTTAATCTCAATAGCAAATTGTTTTGTTTCGTTGCCCCTATCTAATAAATAGAGAGGAGATTGTTTTGTATTTTTTGCGATAGTATTGCAAAGGCTGCGTAATTCATCTTTTTTATGTGTATTAAAGCGATTGTCTGATTTTTTCGGTGAATATGCAGTCAAATAATGATCGTAAATGGTAGTCATAACAGCACTAGCCATAAGTTTGCTCCTCCTTTCATCCTTGATAAGAAACTACATTCCGTGTAGTGAGCATTTTATTATTTAAATATACTCTAAATTTTACCATTTTTATTATGTTTTGACAAGAAATACTCAGTAAGTATCACGATATATATTTTTAATTCAAAATCAAATCTTCTCGAATAATATTTTTCGTGTTATACTTTGAAAATAAAAGGGAATAAGTAGAAATGAATTTAGAAAAGGATATGGCTAAAATGAGTAAAATAGCAATCATTACAGCGCGTGGAGGGAGTCAGCGTATTCCACGAAAAAATATAAAAGAATTCTGTGGACAACCAATCATTGGTTATTCGATTCAGGCTGCATTAGAGAGTGGTCTGTTTTCGGAAGTTATGGTTTCGACAGATGATGAAGAAATTGCAGAAGTTGCAAAATCATTTGGAGCAAATGTTCCATTTTTACGAAGCAAGGAAAATGCAGATCACTTTGCAACGACGGCAGCAGTTGTAAAAGAAGTGTTAGAGTGTTATAAAGAAATGGGAAAAGAGTTTACACAAGTAGCCTGTATCTATCCAACGGCGCCTTTTGTTACATCGAAAACATTGATTGAGGCATTTGACAAAATGGAAGAAGTAGATACAACAGCAGTATTTCCAGTTGTAAAGTTCTCGTTTCCACCACAGAGAGGATTGATTGATAAGAATGGATATATTTCTTACCAATATCCAGAATATGCAAGCACAAGAAGTCAAGATTTAGAAAGTGTTTTTCATGATTGTGGACAATTTTATCTTGTAGATGTAGAAACTTTTCTTACAGAAGAAACATTAATTACAAAAAAAGCAAAAGCAATTATAATACAAGAACGATTGGTACAAGATATAGATACGATGGAAGATTGGGAAATGGCAGAAATAAAATATAAGAAATTTGTTCAAAATAAAGGGGAATAGATAAGAATGTTTAAGAAAATTTGTGAAAGTGGCGTATATATTATTGCAGAAATAAGTGCGAATCATGCTGGAAAATTGGATAATGCATTAGAGATAGTAAGACAAGCTGCAAAAGCTGGTGCGGATTGTGTGAAGATTCAAACTTACACGGCAGATACGTTGACGATTGATTGCGATAATGAATACTTCAAAATAGAAAACGGATTATGGGATGGCTATAAATTATATGATTTGTATAAGGAGGCTTTTACACCATGGGAATGGCATGACGCAATAAAAAAAGAATGTGAAGCATGTGATGTAGATTTTTTATCTACCCCATTTGATAAAACAGCAGTTGATTTTTTAGAAGAGCTAAACGTATCTTTTTATAAAATTGCATCTTTTGAATTAGTAGATATTCCATTGATTGAGTATACTGCATCAAAAGGAAAGCCGATGATTATTTCTACTGGAATGGGCAGTGTGGAAGAAATAGAAGAGGCAATCGATGCCTGCAAAAGAATGGGAAATGATCAAATTATTTTATTAAAATGTTGTAGTGATTATCCAGCAAACTTTGAAGATATGAAATTATCGAATATTACAGACATGAAGGAACGTTTTAAAGATTGTATCATCGGATTTTCAGATCATTCTATGGGAAGCCTTGCGCCTGTAGTAGCAACCTCACTTGGGGCAAAAGTTCTTGAAAAACATATTTGTATTAGTAGAGAGATAAAAAGTCCAGATAGTGATTTTGCCATGGAATTATCTGAATTCAAAGAAATGGTTGAACAAGTAAGAAATACACAAATCTTATTAGGAACGGTAGATTATTCTTTAACACAAAAAGAAAAGAATTCTTCAAAGTTTCGAAGAAGCCTTTTTGTCGTGGAAGATGTAGCGGCAGGAGAAGTTTTGACGGAGAAAAAAGTACGTAGTATTCGACCAAGTCATGGAATGAAACCAAAATTTTTCAAACAATGTATTGGAAAAGTCGCAACAAGAGATTTGCAAAAAGGAACACCTTTAAAGGAGAATGATTTTGAATAGAAAAGGATTTATCATTTGTGGCGGAACTAGTAGTATTGGATCAGCACTTATAACATGTATACAAGAAGAATATAAAGAGTCTCCGATTCTTTCGATTCAAAGAAAAAAGGAACATAATAAAGAGGGCGTTCTTCTTCTTCAAAAAGATTTTGCGACTCCGCTATCATCATGTTTGGATCAAACAATGCTTCCGGCTTTTACAGATTGTAATACAATATATCTTGTGTTGACTGTAGGTACCGTTTTGCCAATTCAAACAACGGGCGAATTTAAAACATCGGATATTGTTGCAACGATTTCTGTTAATTATTTGAATCATGTGATCTTGATTAATGAAGTAATCTTATTTGCAAAAAAACAAGGGAAAAAGCTTGTAATTATTAGTCTTGATTCTGGCGCAGCGTATAAACCGATTGATGGTTGGTCGTTGTATTGTTCGACAAAAGCGGGACTGTCGATGTTTCTACAGTGTTGTAAAAAGGAACAGGAAGAAATCGATGTGGTATCTTTTAATCCCTCTGTCGTAGATTCACCGATGCAAGAGAACATTCGTAGTGCAGAATTTAAATTAAAAGATGTCTTTGTAACATATAAGGAAGAAAACCAATTACGTTCACCAATGGAAGTGGCCAAGTATATGGTGGAGCGTTATATTAAAAAATGGGAGGCGAAAGAATTCTGCGAAAAGATAGTATGAGCAAACGGAAAATAGTTGTGTTTTCCGATATACATGGGAATGCAATGGCGTTAGAACAGATGATACAACAAGAAAAAGATGTGGATTTATATGTGTTTTTAGGAGATATTATAGGATATTATTTCGAACAGGAAAAAGTAGTAAAGCTTCTAAAAACACTGCCTAATTTATATTGTGTAAAAGGAAATCATGATAAAAATTACGAAGAGTTAATGGATGGAAAAAGAGAGGATATAGAAGAACTTGTGAAACAGTATGGAAGTTCTTATCGTCTAAGAAGCAAAGAAGTCTATGAATTCATTAAACATATGCCAGAATCATTTGTAATATCAGAAGAGCATATGGAGTTATTATGTGTTCATGGAAGTCCAAACGATCCGTTGCATGGTAGAATTTATCCAAGTGATACTGTTAACCATTTGGATGTACCTTACAAAATTGTATTACAAGGGCACACACATTATAGGCTAGAGAAAAGCAATGAGCAGACTAATTTTTTAAATCCAGGTTCTTTAGGTCAACCAAGAGATGGAAAAGGATTTTCCTATGGTGTATTACAATTGGAAGAAAATCAGTGGAACTTTTCTTTTGAGCATATTACACTCGATTTAGAAGAATTTAAAAATCATATTTTGCCATTTTGTACGCAAGAAGAGTATTGTTATAGAATAATAGAGGAGAGATATGTGAAATGAAAAAATTTTTAGTAACAGGATGTAATGGTGATATAGGAGCTTCTATTGTTCGTAATTTATCCGAGGAATATGAAGGGTGTAAAATCATAGGAACAGATATTTCTACTTATACACAAAGCATTCCTTATTTAGATAGATTTATACAAATTGTACCTTATTCGCATGACTCTTATATAGAAAGTCTGTTTGCAATTTGTAAAAAACATGAAATTTCTTACTTGATTCCATCTCATGAAGGTGAAATTATGCGCATCTCAAAAGATAGAACGATATTTGAAGAAGCTGGGATTTTTGTATTGATTATTAAAAATGAGTTTTTAGATATATTTACTTCTAAAAATAAAACGGGAGTATTTTTAGAGACGATCCAAATTTCAGTGCCAAAAATATTTGAAGATGTAAGCAGTGTTACAGAAGCAAATCTTCCTGTTATAATGAAGCCGGATGAGGGATGTGGAAGTAGAAATATTAAAATTATTCGCACAAAAGAAGAATTGGATTCTATTAAAACAGTAGAACATGTTGCCATTCAGCAATATGTGGGTACTGAGGATTCGGAATATACCGTTGCACTTTTTATGGATAAAGGTGCGTATTCTTATGTAGCATTTAAAAGAAGACTTGGACTTGGTGGATTGAGCATTCTTGTAGAAACCATAGAATTTCCATGGTTAGATGATGTTTGCAAAAGATTAGTTGAAAAACTGAACATGACAGGATGCATTAATTTTCAATTTCGTATGGAAAACGACCAGTATTATGTTTTTGAAATTAATCCAAGAATATCAAGCACTGTTCGTTTTCGTCACAAAATGGGATTTAAAGATTTAATTTGGTGGATACAAGCATTAGAGCATAAGGAGAATCAATTTGTAAAAATTCCTGAGGGTACGGTAGGAGTAAAAACATGTGGTGAAATTATTTATACAAAAGAAGCATTGGAAAAATGTGAATTTTTATAGGGAAAACAAAGGAAAGGATTGACACTTGCAATATAGGTATGATATATTGGGAAGACCAAGTGCAATTTGGGTCTTTTTTTTATGCTTAAAATATATGCTTGAACCAAAAGTCCCGTGTACCATGGGAGAATATGTTTTGAAAGGAGCGATTCATTAAGATGAGAACAAAAATTACATTAGCATGTACAGAATGCAAACAACGCAACTATAACATGACGAAGGATAAGAAAGCACATCCAGACAGAATGGAAACAAAAAAATATTGTAGATTCTGTAAGACTCATACGTCACACAAAGAAACAAAATAATTGTCATTAAAGTAGTAGAAAGGCATGGTAAGTGAAATGGGAGAAGGAACAAATACAGATAAAACCCAAAAAACTAGTTTTTTTAAAGGCGTGAAAGCGGAATTTAAGAAAATTACATGGCCAGACAAAGAATCACTATATAAACAATCAGTTGCAGTGGTATTTGTATCAGTTGTATTAGGATTGATTATTACCTTGTTAGATAGAGTAATTCAATATGGAATTAGTTTTTTGACAATGTAAGTGAGGGAGAATAAATGGCAGAATCAAATTGGTATGTAGTACACACTTATTCGGGATATGAGAATAAGGTAAAAGCAAATATTGAAAAAACAATTGAAAATAGAAATTTGCAAGATGAAATCTTAGAAGTTCGTGTTCCAATGCAAGAAGTGGTTGAAATCAAGAATGGAGAGAAAAAGGCTGTTCAAAAAAAATTGTTTCCAGGATATGTTTTGCTCAACATGATTATGAATGATGATACATGGTATGTTGTTCGTAATACAAGGGGTGTTACTGGATTTGTTGGTCCAGGAAGTAAACCTGTTCCGTTGACGGAAGAGGAGATGAAACCACTTGGAATTAATCCAGATGCTATTTCTGTAGATATTGCAGAAGGAGATATGGTTGTTGTATTGGATGGAGCATGGAAAGATACAGTAAGTGCCATTCAAAAAATTGATATTCAAAAACAAACTGCTACAATTAATGTGGATTTATTTGGTAGAGAAACACCAGTTGAAATAAGTTTCACAGAAATTAGAAAAGTTAAATAATCTAGGTAAAATTAAAAAAATAACATTGAAGTTTTTCGGCATAAGCCGCTTAACGGTGGAAGGGTTACCTAGCCCATATTACCACAATATATATTAATAGGAGGTGCCATCATGGCAAAAAAAGTACAAGGATATATTAAGTTACAAATTCCTGCTGGTAAAGCAACACCAGCACCACCAGTTGGTCCAGCATTAGGACAACATGGTGTTAACATTGTTGAATTTACAAAACAATTTAATGCAAGAACAGCAGACAAAGGGGATTTAATCATTCCAGTTGTTATCACAGTATATGCAGATAGAAGTTTTAGTTTTGTTACAAAAACTCCACCTGCTGCAGTTTTACTCAAAAAAGCTTGTAATCTTAAATCAGGATCAGCAGTACCAAACAAAACAAAAGTTGCAACAATTTCTAAAGAAAAAGTAAAAGAAATTGCAGAACAAAAAATGCCAGATTTAAATGCAGCTAGCTTAGATGCAGCAATCAGTATGATCGCTGGAACAGCAAGAAGTATGGGTATTACAGTAGAAGAATAAAATAGGAGGAGTTAACAAAAATGAAACGTGGAAAAAAATATAGTGAGACTGCTAAATTAGTAGATCGCGCAGTACAATATGAGCCAAGTGAAGCACTTGCACTTGCTAAAAAAACAGCAGTAGCAAAATTCGATGAAACAATCGAAGTTCACATCAAAACAGGATGTGATGGACGTCATGCAGACCAACAAATTCGTGGAGCTGTAGTACTTCCAAATGGAACAGGTAAAACAGTTAGAGTATTAGTTTTCGCTAAAGGTGATAAATTAAACGAAGCTCAAGCAGCTGGAGCAGATCATGTTGGAGGGGATGAATTAATCCCAAGAATCCAAAATGATGGTTGGTTAGATTTTGATGTTGTTGTTGCAACACCAGACATGATGGGTGTAGTTGGACGTCTTGGTAAAGTATTAGGACCAAAAGGTTTAATGCCAAATCCAAAAGCTGGAACAGTTACTATGGATGTAACAAAAGCAATCAACGATATCAAAGCTGGTAAAATTGAGTACAGACTTGATAAAACAAATATCGTACACGTTCCAATCGGAAAAGCATCTTTCTCTGATGAAGCGTTACAAGAAAACTTTGATGCGTTAATGGGTGCGATTGTAAAAGCGAAACCAAGTGCATTAAAAGGTCAATATTTAAAGAGCATTACACTTGCATCTACAATGGGTCCTGGTGTAAAAGTTTCAACAGCAAAATTTTAATAGGCATTATTTCTATGCGTAAAAAAGGTGTCACATTAGTGGCACCTTTTTTTGAAACGAAAGGATATACATGGCAAAAAAGAAAAAACAAAGAAATTATATTTTATTACTTTTTATAAGTGTATTGTGTTTTGTTTTAATTATTGGATTTCTTACCATTATTTTTTTATCAAAGAAATCGGAACTATTTGATATAGAGAGGATAGTGGAGGAAGCATTTGTTGAACAAGAAGTTCTACCATCAGAAGAAGTAGTAGAAGAATATAATGATATAGAGTATAGAACAGAGCATAATATTTATTTAAAAGATACGAAAAGTTCAGAAGTTGTAACGATTTCTTTTGCTGGAGATATTTTATTTGATTCAGGATATGCAATACTGAATTCTTTAAGACAAAAAAACCAAGGAATTCATGGGGTTTTTTCGAATGATATTTTAGAAAAAATGCACGATGCAGATATTTTTATGGTGAATAATGAATTCCCATATACCAATCGTGGGACACCAACAGAGAACAAACAATTTACATTTCGTAGTGATCCTTCTAATGCAAATTTATTGTATGATATGGGAGTGGATATTGTATCCATTGCAAATAATCATATCTATGATTATGGAGAAGTATCGTTATTAGACACAATAGATACGTTAAATGATATACATATGCCATATGTAGGTGCAGGGAAAACATTAGAAGAAGCGATGGCGCCTGTTTATTTTATTGCAAATGATATGAAAATAGGGATTCTTGCGGCGACACAAATTGAAAAAGGAGACACACCCGATACAAAAGGTGCAACAAGTAATTCGGCAGGTGTTTTTCGATGTTGGAATTCCGCTCTCTTGTTAGAACAAATTGCGAAAATTAAGGAAGAGTGTGATTTTCTTGTTGTATATTTGCATTGGGGAACGGAAAGTGAAGTGGAAATTGATTGGAAACAAAGAGAGCAGGCAAAAGAGGTTGTAGATGCTGGTGCTGATTTGGTGATTGGGAATCATCCACACATTTTGCAAAAAATTGATTTTATAGAAGAGGTACCAGTTATATATAGCCTTGGTAATTTTTTGTTTAATTCAAAAACATTAGATACGGGAATTTTTCAAGTCTCTATTTCAAAAAATGGTATAAATTCTATTCAATTTCTTGCAGCTGAACAAAAAAATTGTTTTACATCTTTGCTTAGTGGTAGCGAAAAGGATAGAGTGTTATCTTATATGGATGATATTTCAGATGGAATTACGATAGATCGTGATGGGTATATTTATAAAAAGTAAAAAGTGGAAGGTGTAAAGAAAAAAATCCTTGACACGATATATAAAATATGATATTCTACCTAAGGTCGCATTGACCATGCCGAAGACAGTAGGTGCGAAAGTGAGAACTTTTGCGTAAGTAAATCGCCTACCGAGGGGATATTAGGGAACTTAGATGTTTACATTTAGTTTAAAACTTATAGCCTTCCAGTCTTCTGGGAGGCTTTTTTTATAAGCTCCTATCGGCAAGAATATAAAAGGAGGTAAAAAAATGGCAAAAGTGGAATTAAAACAACCAATCGTAGCAGAGATTGCAGAATCAATCAAAGAAGCGCAAAGCGTTGTATTAGTAGATTACCGTGGTCTTACAGTTGAGCAAGATACAAATCTTCGTAAAGAACTTCGTGATGCAGGTATTACTTATAAAGTTTACAAAAATACAATGATGAACTTTGCATTCAAAGGAACTGATTTTGAAGCTCTTGCACCTTACTTAGAAGGACCAAGCGCGCTTGCACTTTCTAATACAGATGCAACAGCACCTGCAAGAGTTTTAGCACAATTCGCAAAAACAGCACCAAAATTAGAAATTAAAGCTGGTGTAGTAGAAGGTATTGTGTATGATGCAACAGGAATGCAAGCAATCGCTTCAATCCCATCAAGAGAAGAACTTCTTTCAAAATTACTTGGAAGTATTCAATCTCCAATCACAAACTTTGCTCGTGTTATGAACCAATTAGCAGAAAAAGGCGGAGCTTTAGAAGCAGTAGCAGAAGCAGCACCAGTAGTAGAAGAAGTTGCTGAAGAAGTGGTAGCAACAGAAGTAGTAGAAGAAACAGCTGAATAATCAGCACAAATTTAACAAACAATAAACGGAGGTAAATAAAAATGGCAAAATTAACAACTCAAGAATTAATCGAAGCAATTAAAGAGTTAACAGTATTAGAATTAAATGATTTAGTAAAAGCATGTGAAGAAGAATTTGGTGTATCTGCAGCAGCAGGTGTTGTAGTAGCAGCAGCTGGAGCTGGTGAAGCAGCAGAAGAAAAAACAGAGTTCGACGTAGAATTAACAGAAGTTGGACCAAACAAAGTTAAAGTTATCAAAGTAGTTCGTGAAGCTACAGGACTTGGCTTAAAAGAAGCGAAAGAATTAGTTGATAATGCTCCAAAAACATTAAAAGAAGCTGTATCTAAAGATGAAGCTGAAGATGTTAAAGCAAAATTAGAAGCTGAAGGCGCTAAAGTTACTTTAAAATAAGTTTAAGAAATAAAACCCCACATCCTTTCATTAGAAAGGGCGTGGGGTTTTTCTTAGGTTTTAGAACTTTATTCCTTGTTGCTAGAGCATCTTTTTAATAAAAACAAAACTTTATAATAAAATGCTTGACACATCACGAAAAAAAGTGATAGAATGGACAGTGCACTATTGTGGTGTAGTATGCGATGAAACTAAAATACTAACACTAAATCATAAAGAACGGAGTGAAATGTCAATGGAAAAGAACAGAATACGACCTTCGGCCAGCAGTAAAAAGATGCGTATGAGTTACTCAAGGCAAGAAGAGGTTTTAGAGATGCCTAATTTGATAGAGGTTCAAAAGAATTCTTATCAATGGTTTTTAAGAGAAGGCTTAAAAGAAGTCTTTTGGGATATCTCTCCAATTGCAGATTACAGCGGACATCTAAGTCTTGAATTTGTAGACTTTGAATTATGCGAAGATGATGTAAAATACTCTATTGAAAAATGTAAGGAAAGAGATGCAACATATGCAGCTCCACTTAAAGTTAGAGTTCGCTTATATAATAAAGAAAAAGAAGAAATTAGCGAACATGAAATTTTCATGGGAGATCTTCCTTTAATGACAGAAACAGGCACATTTGTAATTAATGGGGCAGAACGTGTCATTGTTAGTCAGCTAGTACGTTCACCAGGAATATATTATTCTGTTGGACATGATAAAATTGGGAAAACATTGTATTCTTCCACTGTAATTCCTAATCGTGGAGCATGGTTAGAGTATGAAACCGATTCTAATGATATTTATTACGTTAGAGTAGATAGAACAAGAAAAGTTCCAATTACAGTATTAATTAGAGCTCTTGGTGTTGGAACTAACGAAGAAATATTAGAGTTGTTTGGTGATGAACCTAAAATTTTAGCAAGTTTCACAAAAGACGTTTCTGGAAGTTATCAGGAAGGTCTCATTGAGTTATATAAAAAGATTCGTCCAGGCGAACCTTTAAGTGTGGAGAGTGCTGAAAATTTAATTACATCAATGTTCTTTGATTCTAGAAGATATGATTTAGCTAAAGTAGGTAGATATAAATTTAATAAAAAATTAGCACTTCGCAATCGTATTCGCTATCATGTATTAGCGGAAGATGTTGTTGATTTATCAACAGGTGAAGTACTTGCAACTGCTGGAACAGAAATTTCAGCAGAATTAGCAGATACTATTCAAAATGCAGCAGTAAGTTATGTATATATTCAAACAGAAGAAAGAAACGTAAAAGTTCTTTCTAATATGATGGTTGACATTGAAGCACATATTGATTGTGACAAAGAAGCATTAGGGATAACAGAAGAAGTATATTATCCTGTTCTTGCACAAATTATTGAAGAGTTTGGAGACAATGCAGAAGAATTAGCGGAAGCTATTAAAAGAAATATAACAGAATTAATACCAAAACATGTTACGAAAGAAGATGTTCTTGCATCAATTAACTATAACATCCATTTAGAATATGGGATTGGTAACGAAGATGATATTGACCATTTAGGAAATAGACGTATTCGTGCAGTTGGTGAATTACTACAAAATCAATATAGAATTGGTTTGTCTCGTCTTGAAAGAGTTGTTCGTGAGAGAATGACAACACATGATACAGAAGAAGTTTCGCCACAAGCTTTAATTAACATAAAACCAGTACAAGCAGCAGTAAAAGAATTCTTTGGTTCTTCACAGCTTTCACAGTTCATGGATCAAAATAATCCACTTGGAGAGCTTACACATAAAAGACGTTTATCTGCATTAGGTCCTGGTGGTCTTAGTAGAGATCGTGCCGGATTCGAGGTTCGTGACGTTCACTATTCTCATTATGGTAGAATGTGTCCAATCGAAACACCAGAAGGTCCAAACATTGGTCTTATTAACTCCTTAGCATCTTATGCTCGAATCAACGAATATGGATTTATTGAAGCGCCATATCGTAAAATTGACAAAACAGATCCTACAAATCCAAGAGTTACAGATGAAGTTATCTATATGACAGCGGATGAAGAAGATAACCATCACGTTGCACAGGCGAACGAAATTCTAGACAAAGATGGATATTTCGTTAAGAAAAGTGTATCAGGACGTTATTTAGAAGAAACACAAGAATATCCAAGAAATGTTTTTGATTACATGGACGTTTCTCCTAAAATGGTATTTTCTGTTGCGACAGCACTTATTCCTTTCCTTGAAAACGATGATGCGAACCGTGCGCTTATGGGATCAAACATGCAACGTCAGGCAGTACCACTTCTTACAACAGAAGCACCAGTAGTAGGTACTGGAATGGAAGTAAAAGCAGCAGTTGACTCTGGAGTATGTGTAGTTGCTAAAAAAGCTGGTGTGATTGATTACGTTTCTTCGGAATTGATTCGTATGACAGCAGATGATGGAGAAAAAATTGAGCATAAATTAACAAAATTCTCACGTAGTAACCAATCAAACTGTTACAATCAAAAACCGATTGTATTTAAAGGTGATCATGTTGTTGCAGGTCAAGTTATTGCAGATGGTCCTTCTACTGCAGAAGGAGAACTTGCATTAGGTAAGAATCCATTAATCGGATTTATGACTTGGGAAGGTTATAACTATGAAGATGCTGTACTATTAAGCGAACGATTAGTACAAGAAGATGTATATACATCTGTTCATATTGAAGAATATGAAGCAGAAGCACGTGATACAAAATTAGGACCTGAAGAAATCACAAGAGATGTTCCAGGAGTTGGTGATGATGCTCTTAAAGATTTAGATGAAAGAGGTGTTATTCGTATTGGTGCAGAAGTTAGAGCGGGAGATATTCTAGTAGGTAAGGTTACTCCAAAAGGAGAGACAGAGCTTACAGCAGAAGAACGTTTACTTCGTGCTATCTTTGGAGAAAAAGCAAGAGAAGTTAGAGATACTTCCCTTAAAGTTCCACATGGTGAATATGGAATTATTGTGGATGCAAAAGTATTTACAAGAGAAAATGGCGATGAATTATCACCAGGTGTAAATCAAGCAGTATGTATTTACATTGCTCAAAAAAGAAAAATCTCAGTTGGAGATAAAATGGCGGGTCGTCATGGGAATAAGGGGGTTGTTTCGCGTGTACTTCCAGCAGAAGATATGCCATATCTTCCAAATGGTCGTCCGTTAGACATCGTATTAAATCCTCTAGGGGTACCATCTCGTATGAACATTGGACAGGTACTTGAAATCCATTTATCACTTGCTGCAAGAGCATTAGGATTTAATGTAGGTACACCAGTATTTGATGGTGCCAATGAAAAAGATATTATGGACACACTTGATTTAGCAAATGATTATGTAAATCTTGAGTGGGAAGAATTTGAAGCAAAATATAAAGAAGAGTTGTTACCAGAAGTTATGGAATATTTATCAGATAACCGTGAACACAGAAAATTGTGGGAAGGTGTTCCATTAAGTAGAGATGGTAAAGTTCGTCTTCGTGATGGACGTACAGGAGAGTATTTTGATAGTGCGGTAACAGTAGGACACATGCATTACTTAAAACTTCACCACTTAGTTGATGATAAAATCCATGCACGTTCAACAGGTCCTTACTCACTCGTAACACAACAACCATTAGGTGGTAAAGCACAATTTGGTGGACAGCGTTTCGGAGAGATGGAAGTTTGGGCACTAGAAGCATATGGTGCATCTTACACATTACAAGAAATTTTGACTGTAAAATCGGATGATGTTGTAGGTCGTGTAAAAACATATGAAGCGATTATTAAAGGTGAAAATATTCCTGAACCAGGAATTCCAGAATCATTTAAAGTTCTTCTTAAAGAATTACAATCATTAGGTCTTGATATTAAGGTGCTTAAAGAGGATCAAACAGAAGTAGAAATCATGGAAACTGTAGATTATACAGAATCAGAATATCGAACAGAATTAGATCCAGCAGCTAAGACATTTGCAGAAGAAGAAGCAGCATTTAAAACTCATGGATATGTTACACAAGAAGTGGATGAAATAAGTGGCGAAATTGTAGATGCTGAAGACGATGATGTAGATGATATGGAAGAAATTGATTTTGATGATTTAACAGCAATTGATCCTGACGAAGTTTTAATGGACTAGATCGTTAGAATACGTTGTTAAGCAAAGAGAGGATGGTTATATATATGTCAGAACCAAAACAAGAAATATATCAACCAATGACATTTGATGCGATTAAAATTGGATTGGCATCACCAGAAAAAATTATTTCATGGTCAAAAGGTGAAGTTACAAAACCTGAAACTATTAACTATAGAACATTAAAGCCAGAAAAAGAAGGACTTTTTTGTGAAAAGATTTTTGGACCTAGTAAAGACTGGGAATGTCACTGTGGTAAATATAAAAAAATCAGATATAAAGGTGTAATTTGTGATCGTTGTGGAGTTGAAATCACAAAAGCAAATGTTCGTAGAGAACGTATGGGACATATTCAACTTGCAGCACCAGTTTCACACATTTGGTATTTTAAAGGAATTCCAAGCCGTATGGGTCTTATTCTTGACTTATCTCCTAGAATTCTTGAAAAAGTATTATATTTTGCTTCTTATATTGTTCTTGATGCGGGAGAAACAAATCTAGAATATAAACAAATTTTATCAGAAAAAGAATATGCAGATGCGAGAGAAACATGGGGCAAAGGATTCCGTGTTGGTATGGGAGCAGAATCAGTTAAAGAGCTTTTAAGTTCTATTGATTTAGAAGCAGAGTCTATTGAATTGAAAGCTGGACTTAAAGATTCAACAGGACAAAAAAGAGCAAAAATCATTAAACGTCTAGAAGTAGTAGAGGCGTTTAAAGGTTCAGGAAATAAACCGGAATGGATGATTTTAGACGTTGTTCCAGTTATTCCTCCAGACTTACGTCCTATGGTTCAATTAGATGGTGGACGTTTCGCGACTTCGGATTTAAATGATTTATATCGTCGTATTATTAACAGAAATAATCGTTTAAATCGTTTATTAGAATTAGGAGCACCTGATATCATTGTAAGAAATGAAAAAAGAATGCTTCAAGAAGCTGTAGATGCGTTAATTGATAATGGTAGACGTGGAAGACCTGTTACAGGACCTGGAAATCGTGCTTTAAAATCTTTATCAGATATGTTGAAAGGTAAATCAGGACGTTTCCGTCAAAACTTACTTGGAAAACGTGTGGATTATTCAGGACGTAGTGTTATCGTTGTTGGTCCAGAACTTAAGATTTATCAATGTGGACTTCCAAAAGAAATGGCACTTGAGCTATTTAAACCTTTTGTTATGAAAGAATTAGTTGGAAGACATATTGCACAAAATATTAAAAATGCCAAAAAATTAGTGGAAAGATTTGATGCAAGTATCTGGGATGTATTAGAAGAAGTAATTGCAGAACATCCAGTAATGCTTAACCGTGCACCTACTCTTCATAGACTTGGAATTCAAGCATTTGAACCAATTCTAGTAGAAGGGAAAGCAATTAAACTGCATCCACTTGTTTGTACTGCTTTCAATGCCGATTTTGATGGAGACCAAATGGCGGTGCATTTACCTTTATCAGTAGAAGCACAAGCAGAATGTCGTTTCTTATTATTATCGCCTAATAACTTATTGAAACCTTCGGATGGTGGTCCAGTTGCTGTTCCTTCTCAGGATATGGTACTTGGTATTTATTATTTAACACAAGAGCGTCCAGGTGCATTAGGAGAAGGGAAAATTTTCAAAAGTGTAAATGAAGCAATTTTAGCTTATGAAAATGCAGCTGTTACACTTCACTCTCGAATCAAAGTAAGATTAAGCAAAAAATTAGCGGATGGAAGAGAAATTACAGATGTTGTTGAATCAACAGTAGGTCGTTTTATCTTTAATGAAATTTTACCTCAAGATTTAGGGTTTGTAGATCGTAGCATCGAAGGAAATGAATTAAAACTTGAAGTTGATTTCCATGTTGCAAAAAAAGGATTGAAACAAATCTTAGAAAAAGTAATTAATACACATGGTGCTTCTATTACAGCAGAAGTTTTAGATAATATTAAATCAACTGGATATAAATACTCTACAAAAGCGGCAATGACAGTTTCGATTTCTGATATGACTGTACCAGAATCAAAACCAGCAATGTTAGAAGCAGCTCAAGTAACAGTAGATAAGATTTTCCAAAACTATAGACGTGGACTTATTACAGAAGAGGAAAGATACCGTGCGGTAGTTGATACTTGGACACAAACAGATAAAGAATTAACAGAAGTTCTATTAGATGGACTAGATAGCTATAATAATATCTTTATGATGGCTGACTCTGGTGCCCGTGGATCGAACCAACAGATTAAACAGCTTGCAGGTATGCGTGGTCTGATGGCAGATACAACTGGACGTACGATTGAATTACCAATTAAATCAAACTTCCGTGAAGGACTTGACGTATTAGAATACTTTATGTCTGCTCATGGGGCTCGTAAAGGACTTTCGGATACTGCTCTTCGTACAGCCGATTCCGGATATTTGACAAGACGTATGGTTGACGTTTCTCAAGATCTTATCATTCGTGAAGTAGATTGTTGTGAAGGCCGTGAAGAAATTTACGGAATGAGAGTTCGTTCTTTTACAGATGGAAAAGAAGTAATCGAAGGGTTACAAGATCGTATAACAGGACGTTATGTATGTGAAGATATTAAAGATAGAGATGGCAACATCTTAATCAAGAAAAACCATATGGTTACACCAAGTCGTGCAAAAACAATCATGGACTTTGGTGTAGATGAAAATGGGGAACCAATTGAAGAAATTAAAATCCGTACGATTTTAACTTGTCACTCTACTGTTGGTATTTGTGCTAAATGTTATGGTGCAAATATGGCAACTGGAGAAGCCGTACAAGTTGGAGAAGCAGTAGGTATTATTGCGGCTCAATCAATCGGAGAACCAGGAACACAGCTTACAATGCGTACATTCCATACTGGTGGTGTTGCCGGTGATGATATTACGCAAGGTCTTCCTCGTGTCGAGGAATTATTTGAGGCAAGAAAACCAAAAGGACTTGCAATTATTGCAGAGTTTGGTGGCGTTGCACAAATTAAGGATACGAAGAAAAAACGTGAAGTTATCATTACTGATGAAGAAACAGGCGAAACAAAGGCTTATTTAATTCCTTATGGTTCAAGAATTAAAATTTCCGATGGTGCAATCCTTGAAGCCGGTGATGAATTAACAGAGGGTAGTGTAAACCCACATGATTTATTAAAAATCAAGGGAATTCGTGCCGTACAAGATTATATGCTTCGTGAAGTTCAAAGAGTATATCGTCTACAAGGTGTTGATATCAGTGATAAGCATATTGAAGTAATTGTACGACAAATGCTTAAGAAAATAAGAATTGAAGATAATGGAGATTCAGAATACTTACCTGGTACATTGGTTGACGTATTAGAATTTGAAGCAACAAATGAAAGATTATACAACGAAGGAAAAGAATTAGTTATTGGAAATCAAGTTATGCTTGGAATCACAAAAGCATCTCTTGCAACAAATTCTTTCTTATCGGCTGCTTCATTCCAAGAAACAACAAAAGTATTAACAGAAGCTGCAATTAAAGGGAAAGTAGATCCATTAATTGGATTAAAAGAAAATGTTATCATTGGTAAGTTAATTCCTGCTGGTACAGGTATGAAGAGATACCGTGACGTAGTATTAAATACTGATGAAAGACAAGATCAAATATTAGATTTTGATGATGATTTTGACGACGATGATTATGAAATTCCAAGTGATGTTGAAGTAATTGAAAGCACGAAAGAAATTGAATATGAAATTGCTGAAGAAATATTAGAATAATATTGACAAAGCATCCGCAAGGGGATATACTATTAGAGTATGCGTGCGGATGCTTTTTTTTCGTATGCAGGAGAAACTATTATTTTATAAAACCAGGAGGTGAAACAGAATGCCAACATTTAACCAGTTAGTAAGAAAAGGACGTCAAACTACAGTAAAGAAATCGACTGCGCCAGCTCTTCAAAAGGGATATAACTCTCTTCACAAGAAAAGCACAGACGCTTCAGCACCACAAAAAAGAGGTGTATGTACAGCTGTTAAGACTGCTACTCCTAAAAAACCTAACTCAGCTCTTAGAAAAATTGCAAGAGTTCGTCTTTCTAATGGAATCGAAGTTACAAGCTATATTCCAGGAGAAGGTCACAACTTACAAGAACATAGTGTAGTTCTTATTCGTGGTGGTAGAGTAAAAGACTTACCAGGTACAAGATACCATATCATCAGAGGTACACTTGATACTGCAGGAGTTGCGAACAGAAAGCAAGCTCGTTCTAAATATGGAGCGAAGAGACCAAAAGCTGCAAAATAATACAGCCATTGGATTTAGGAACTTAGGAAACTAGTACCACAATAAGAACTAATATAGTGTTGGAATTCTGATTACAGATAGACGACGCGAACACTAGTGATTTTAGTGAGTACCTATGAATTAATTTATTAATTAAGGAGGGAAGAACCGTGCCACGTAAAGGACATATACAAAAAAGAGATGTTTTAGCAGATCCATTGTATGACAATAAAGTAGTAACGAAACTTATCAATAACATTATGTTAGATGGTAAAAGAGGAGTTGCTCAAAAAATTGTTTATGGAGCATTTGCTAGAATAGAAGAAAAAGCAGGGAAACCAGCAATTGAAGTATTTGAAGACGCAATGAACAATATCATGCCAGTACTAGAAGTAAAAGCTAGACGTATTGGTGGTGCAACATATCAAGTACCAATCGAAGTTAGAGCAGAAAGACGTCAAGCTTTAGCACTTCGTTGGTTAACATTGTATTCTCGTAAAAGAGGAGAAAAAACAATGGAAGAAAGATTAGCAAACGAACTTACAGATGCTGCAAACAATACAGGAGCTTCAGTTAAGAAAAAAGAAGACATGCATAAAATGGCAGAAGCAAACAAAGCGTTTGCTCACTACCGTTTCTAAAGTATTAGGAGGGAAAAGCCTTGGCAGGAAGAGAATATCCATTAGAGAGAACTAGAAACATCGGTATTATGGCTCATATTGATGCTGGTAAGACTACTCTTACAGAACGTATTTTATTTTATACCGGTGTAAACTACAAAATTGGTGATACTCATGAAGGAACTGCTACCATGGACTGGATGGAGCAAGAACAAGAAAGAGGTATCACAATTACATCTGCAGCTACAACATGTCGTTGGACATTACAAGAAAGAGCTGGAGATAAAGCTGGTGCACTTGAAAACCGTATCAATATTATTGATACACCAGGTCACGTTGACTTTACTGTTGAAGTTGAGCGTTCACTTCGTGTTCTTGACGGTGCAGTTGGTGTTTTTTGTGCGAAAGGTGGAGTAGAACCACAATCAGAAAACGTATGGCGTCAAGCAGACACATATAGCGTACCAAGAATGGCTTTCATTAATAAAATGGACATTTTAGGTGCAAACTTCTACGGTGCTGTTGATCAAATCCGTACAAGATTAGGTAAAAATGCTATTTGTCTTCAATTACCAATCGGTAAAGAAGATGAATTCTTAGGAATCATTGATTTATTTGAAATGCAAGCATACATCTACAATGATGATAAAGGTGAAGATATCTCAGTTCAAGATATTCCAGCTGATATGCTTGATGAAGCAGAATTATACCACAGTGAATTAGTAGAAAAAATAAGTGAATTAGACGATGAGTTAATGATGATGTATCTTGAAGGGGAAGAACCTTCAGTAGAAGCATTAAAAGCAACTCTTAGAAAAGCAACATGTGAATGTTTAGCAATTCCAGTATGTTGTGGTTCCGCTTATAGAAACAAAGGTGTTCAAAAGTTATTAGATGCAGTTTTAGAATTCATGCCATCTCCAATCGATATCCCAGCTATTAAAGGACAAGATTTAGAAGGAAATGAAGTTGAAAAACATTCATCAGACGAAGAACCTTTTGCAGCGTTAGCATTTAAAATTATGGCTGACCCATTCGTAGGAAAACTTGCATTCTTCCGTGTTTATTCAGGAACAATGAACTCAGGTTCTTACGTATTAAATGCAACAAAGAACAAAAAGGAACGTGTTGGACGTATCCTTCAAATGCATGCGAACAAAAGAGAAGAACTTGATAAAGTTTACTCTGGAGATATCGCTGCTGCTGTTGGATTTAAATTTACAACAACAGGTGATACAATCTGTGATGAAAAACATCCAGTTATCTTAGAATCAATGGAATTCCCAGAACCAGTTATTGAATTGGCAATTGAGCCAAAAACAAAAGCTAGTCAAGGTAAACTTGGTGAATCTTTAGCAAAACTTGCAGAAGAAGATCCAACATTCCGTGCTCATACAGATCAAGAAACAGGACAAACAATCATCGCTGGTATGGGTGAACTTCACCTTGAAATCATCGTTGATAGACTTCTTCGTGAATTTAAAGTAGAAGCGAATGTAGGTGCTCCTCAAGTTGCTTACAAAGAAGCTTTCTCTAAAGCAGTTGAAGTGGATAGTAAATATGCAAAACAATCTGGTGGACGTGGACAATACGGACATTGTAAAGTTAAATTCGAACCAATGGATGCAAATGGTGAAGAGTTATTCAAATTTGATTCAACAGTTGTTGGTGGTGCTATTCCTAGAGAATATATCCCAGCAGTTGGAGCAGGTATTGAAGAAGCTACTAAAGCTGGTATTCTTGGTGGATTCCCTGTAGTTGGTGTTCATGCTACTGTTTATGACGGTTCATACCATGAAGTGGATTCATCAGAAATGGCATTCCATATCGCTGGTTCTATGGCTTTCAAAGATGCGATGCAAAAAGCAGCTCCAGTATTACTTGAACCTATCATGAAGGTTGAAGTAACTATGCCAGAAGAGTACATGGGTGACGTTATTGGTGACATTAACTCACGTCGTGGACGTATTGAAGGTATGGAAGATATCGGTGGTGGTAAATTAGTAAAAGCTTATGTACCATTATCTGAAATGTTTGGATATTCAACAGACTTACGTTCTAGAACACAAGGTCGTGGAAACTACTCTATGTTCTTTGAAAAATATGAGCAAGTACCAAAGAATGTTCAAGAAAAAGTATTAGCAGCAAAAGCAAAATAAATCATTAAAAATAATGCTTGAAAATCTTCTGGTTATTTAATATAATCAGAAGTAACCGAGCAAATTGCGTATTACGCAAAACTATAATATAAAATTGTTAACTATTTAGGAGGATTAAAAAAATGGCTAAGGCAAAATTTGAGAGAAACAAAGCCCATTGTAACATTGGTACTATCGGACACGTTGACCATGGTAAAACAACATTAACAGCAGCAATTACAAAAACACTTTCAGTAAGAGTAGCAGGAAACGAAGCAGTTGACTTCGCTAACATTGATAAAGCTCCAGAAGAAAGAGAACGTGGAATCACAATTTCTACAGCTCACGTTGAATATTCAACAGATAACAGACATTACGCTCACGTAGACTGTCCAGGACATGCTGACTACGTTAAAAACATGATCACTGGTGCAGCTCAAATGGATGGTGCTATCCTTGTTGTTGCAGCTACAGATGGTGTTATGGCTCAAACTAAAGAACATATCTTACTTTCTCGTCAAGTAGGTGTTCCTTACATCGTTGTATTCATGAACAAATGTGACATGGTAGATGATGAAGAATTACTTGAATTAGTAGAAATGGAAATCAGAGATTTATTATCAGAATATGAATTCCCAGGTGATGATACACCAGTTATCCAAGGATCTGCTTTAAAAGCATTAGAAGATCCAAACGGTGCTTGGGGAGATAAAGTTATGGAATTAATGGCTGCAGTAGATTCATATATTCCAGATCCAAAGAGAGATACAGAAAAACCTTTCTTAATGCCAGTTGAAGACGTATTCTCAATCACAGGACGTGGAACAGTTGCTACAGGTAGAGTAGAAGCTGGTATCCTTAAAGTTTCTGAAGAAGTTGAAATCGTTGGTCTTAAAGAAGAAACAAGAAAAGTTGTTGTTACTGGAATCGAAATGTTCCGTAAACTTCTTGACGAAGCTCAAGCTGGAGACAACATTGGTGCATTACTTCGTGGTGTAAGTAGAGATGACATCGAAAGAGGTCAAGTTCTTGCTAAACCAGGTAGTATCACATGCCATACAAAATTTACAGCTCAAGTTTATGTATTAACAAAAGATGAAGGTGGACGTCATACTCCTTTCTTCAACAACTACAGACCACAATTCTACTTCAGAACAACTGACGTAACTGGTGTTTGTAACTTACCAGCAGGTGTAGAAATGTGTATGCCTGGTGACAACATTGAAATGACAATTGAATTAATTCACCCAATCGCTATGGATCAAGGTTTAACTTTTGCTATCCGTGAAGGTGGACGTACAGTTGGTTCAGGACGTGTTGCTACAGTTGTTGAATAATTGTAAATAATACTGTAAAATCAAGACTTCCGGGGTTTTCCTCGGAGGTCTTTTTTGACTAAAAAGCACTTTAAGTAAATGAAGTGGCTATATAAATGAAAAGACAGCTTAGTATTTTATATCATACTTAGCTGTCTTTTAGTATTTACGTGCTTTGTTCATTTCTGTATTTTCCTTCTAATAAGGAATCTCTTTTGTGAATACGTTCTTCAAAGGATATATCTGGATAATCCCTTTGCGTTACAGGATATTTGGAATCAGCTTCCAATGTTTTTGATTTCCGGAAATCAAAGGTTTCCTTGTCTGAAAAGCAATTCTCGAATTGTTCCCGATATTGATTAAATGAAGATAGGAACGGACAGATAGAACCATTATACGAATGCTCTGGATCATTGCCATAAAACTTGATAGAGGCATACCATTTGTCGGTGTCTGTTTCAAGATCATTGTGAAAATGTTCATTTACTTCAACATCAAATCGAATTTCTTTTAGTTCATCTAATAATGTGATCATTTTTTCTACATCACCTAAGCTAGACATAGTAACAACGTATTGGAATAACTAGAATACTTAAAATTAAAATCATCTTATATCTATTTAAGCGAATTACATAGAGAGGAATGTCCTGATGAAAATAACCTGAAATTAGTATATGAAATACTGAACAAAGAAGTGCTGGCTAAGGACGAAAATAATAGATTATACAATGTTAAAGTTGCCGGTTTTCCTTTTTTGAGAAAAATAGAAGATTATGACTTTTCATTTCAGCCAGGAACTGGCAAGACACATCTAGCGATAGCTATTTGAAGAAATAGTGAGTACTTCATTAAATTTAGTAAGTTAATTAATACTCTAAAAACGGCATATAATGAAGGTTCCTTAGAACGAAAAATTAAACAATTCTTCAAATATAATCTGCTTGTTATTGATGAGGTAGGTTTTAATGAAATGACACCTTTAGAATCAAAACTGTTTTTTCAATTAATTGATATGAGATATACCAAACGTTCTACCATATTTACAAGCAATATAACTTTCGATAAGTGGCCAAGTATACTTGGTAATGATGAGATGATAACTAAGGCTATATTGGATAGAATACTTCATTATTCATTTTTATTTAATATTACTGGACCATCATATCGTATTAAAGATAAATTAAACCCCAAAAAAAGTGGGGAATCTTAAATGCAACAAAGTGGGAATTTTAACTTGACTTTTATAACATATAAAAACAAAAACTTAAATAATAATCGTCTTTTTCTTTGTTACATAGGTTATTTAAGTGTAAATAGTGGTAGAAAGCGGGAAGGAGGAAAAAGTGACAGATAAAGAACTAATCCGGAAAGTTCAAAATGGTAATAAAGAAATTTTAAATTTAATTGTAGAAAAATATTACAATGACATATATCGTTTTTGCCTCTATCTTATTGCTGATGAATTTGAGGCATATGATATCACTCAAACTGTTTTTTTGAAATTCATACAATATGTTGATTCGTATAAATATAAGAATCTAAAAGGGTACTTATTGATTATTGCGAGAAACCTGTGTAGAGATTATTGGACATACAGTAATAAAAGTCTTGTTACATATGATAGCGAACAGTTAGATATAGTGGCAATAGATAATAAAATGGACGAGGTTGTGAATCATGTGTATTTGTATGAATTGCTACAAAAGTTATCAAAAGAGCAAAGAGAAGTAATCGTTCTTCATTTATATGAAGACATGAAATTCAAGGATATTGCGTATATGATTGGAGTGAATGGTTCTACAATAAAATCCAGATATCAGGCTGGAATTACACGAATGAAAAATATTGCTGAAATGGAGGAGGTAAACAATGAAAGATAAGCAGTTGAGAGAAATGTTTCGAGAATCAGAAAATAATATTTGTATTGATGCTGAACGTAAGGAAAAGACCTTATGCTTTTTAAACGAGGAGATTAATAGAAAAAAAATATTATTATATGATAAAAAAATAATTATAAAAAACCAATTCATATATATGCATAAAACATCATTGGTAGGAAGTATAGTGGGTAGTTTGGTTATTATGGTATTGATTGCTTTCTTTAGTGAATTTGGATGGAAAAATAGGGAAGTAATTGCATCAAGTTGTTTTTTTTCAGCAATATTAAGTATGCTTTCATTGGTTGGAGTAAGTAATATTTTTTCATCCAGATTATCGGAATTAGAGGAAAGCTGCTATTTTAATGTGAAGCAGGGGGTTGCATTTCAATTAATTAGTCATGGGATAATAAGTCTGGCAGTTTTGATGATTGTAACCATTCTGGTAGGTGCTAAATGGAACATGATGTTTTTTCAAGCAGGATTATATGTATTTGTTCCGTATGTATTAACATTATGTTGTTGCTTATTGGTACTGATTACAAAAGTAGGACGCCAAAGTTCTTATATGATTTTTGTTGTTGGAATATTTGCCAGTATAGCATTCTCTGTAATTTCAATGATTCCATGGATTTATTCGACATCAGCAATAGCCATATGGATATTGGCTTTTCTTATTGGCATAGCATTGTTAAAGAGCCAAATTAGAAACCTATTTTATGAGATTGGAAAGGGCGAAATATTATGCATGAACTAAAATTAGTAAATATACAGAAAAGTTTTCAGGGAAAGATGGCACTTCAAAATATAAATCTGTGTTTTGGTACAGGAGTATATGGATTACTAGGAGAAAATGGAGCTGGCAAAACAACACTGATGAGGATTATATGTAATATTTTGAAGCCAACACAAGGACAAGTTTTTTGTGATGAAATTGAAATTGAAGAGATGGGAGGAGAGTATCGGAGATATCTTGGGTATTTGCCGCAAAATTTTGGCTTTTATAGGGATTTCAGTGCTTATCGATTCTTAAACTATATTGCATCATTAAAAGCATTACCCATAGAATATGCTCAAAATAGAATTGATGAGTTACTGAAAATGGTAGATTTATATGAAGTAAGGAATAACAAATTGAAGACATTTTCAGGGGGAATGTTAAGACGGGTTGGAATTGCACAGGCACTTCTAAATGATCCACAGATATTGATTTTGGATGAACCAACTGCAGGCTTAGATCCAAGTGAACGTGTACGCTTCCGAAACATTATCAGTTCATTAGGGAAAAATAGGATTGTTATTTTATCAACTCACATAGTATCAGATATTGAATATATTGCAGATGAGGTTTTAATCATGAATCAGGGGAATATTATTCAAATGGGAACAGCAGAAGAATTGATGGCGACAGTTAGAGACTGTGTCTGGAAATGTATTGTAGATGAGAAAAAAGCGACAGAATTAAACAAAAAGTATATCGTAAGCAATTTGAGAAATCATGAAGATGAAGTAGAACTGCGGATTGTATCGAAAGAAAAGCCTGTGGTAGATGCTGTATTGCAAGAACAAACATTGGAAGATGTGTATTTATATTATGCACAAATACAGAGAGGTGGTTGGCATGAGACTGTATAAAGAAGAATTATATAAGTTGATACATAAAAGTTATTTTATAATTGGAGTTATTATTTCTGTGTGCATACTGCTCTTGTTTTTATGGTTCGTAGAAGTTGGAGAGGAAAGATCAACTGTATCTGACAATTTATGCAAAGGATATGAGGCAGTCCAACAGGATCGAAAGATTACAAAAGAAGTGGAAGGAGTTCTAACGGATGAGAAAATAGCTCTCATTGTTGAAAAGTATGGTTTTCCACAGGTAGTAGAGGAAGATTATCCTGGTTTTCAAGATTCGAATTATTTAAATGATTTTATTATGTGTTATCTTTCAGATGGCTATTTGAGGGATTGGAACGATTACAAAATAGCAACAAAAGTCTACCAAATGGCTCAAACAGATATAGGGAAAATCAAAGAAATAACGGGGCAGGATGCGGCGCTGTATTATACAAAGGGATGGAATGTTTTCTTTGAGGTGTTTCAAATGGGAATGGTTTTGGGAAGCATACTTGTAATTCTTGGAGTATCGGTTGTTTTTTCAGATGAAAGCCAAACGGGAATGCTTCAAATTATTTTTACAACAGAAGAAGGAAAAAGAAAAGATATACGAGCTAAGATATTTGCATCATTTACTTTAACAATAGGAGTATACTTAGCAATTGTAATTGTATCATTGCTTTTGTGCAATATGGTGTATGGTTTGGATGGGGCTAATGTTCCAATTGGACTGATAGAGGAAAAATTGTTTTTAAGTAATGCAGTTACATTTATTCCTACGATAAAATATGCAATGTATACAGTGATGTTAGCTTTAATGGCGTTACTTGTATTATGTGCAATAACATTATGGGTGTCCGCACATTTCGCAAATTCATTCCATTCTGTAGTAATGTCGTTGGTATGTTGGGGATTACCAGTACTGATAAGAATTTTCATTGGGGGATTTGCTTATTTATTTATATCAGGTACACCAATCTTTCTTATTATGAGAGAAATTGTGTGGGATATCAGTAGCATATGGTTTATCCCAGTTTCGATTGCATTTGCGGTATTTGTTGTTTGCATTGTAATGGGGCATCGAACATATAGAAAATTTCAAGTTCAATAGAGCTATTAGTAGGGTTGGAAATGTGTATAGCAATAGTAAGGAACTTGCTGAGTTTGAATAAAATACAAAACAGAACATAAAATGTTAATAGAGTTTCTTGACTTTCTGCTTTGCACTTGTTAGTATTAGAGTACAAAGAAAGTTTACCGCTGACCGATATGCGGGATATAAATGGTTGGGTCGAAAGTTTAGTCCTTCGCCGAAAGGCGAGGGACTTTTTACATAGTGAGGACAAGAATGAGAGAAACTGGATTCTATATTATAAAAGACAAATTTTTTGAGTATACAACAACAGGGATTTATTGGATGATAGTCGTGAAAGTGCTTTTCTTATTCAGGATATGTTCCCAATAACGGAGAAGTATATAGAACGTGAGTACACCATAGCTGGCAATCATTTGATTTTGACAAGTGAACATACAGCAGAGATTATCGAGCAAAAGGCACGCAAAGTATTGGCAATGCTAAAACGTGGTGTGAAGTTTACACCAACACAGCCAGATGTGCTGTCCATATTGAAGAAATTACAGGGATTAGAAAAATAAACTGACTATATTTTGGCTACAAAAAATCTGTAAACCAGAAATATAGGAAGCAAAATAGAAGAATAGAAATATAAATTGAACCAATTTATACTATATAATAAGTCAAAGCTTCTAGGGTTTTTCCTAAGAGCTTTTTTTGGTTGATGATATGATTTAAAGATGGTATACTTTCAGAAGTAATTACATATATTGAGAAAGAAAAACATAAGGGATGAAAGAATAATGATTTTAAATAAGCGAATGATACCAATCTTAGATCCATCAATGAAAAGAGTACTTTATTGATCTTTTTATTGAAGAGGAGTTTAAAATGTCATGTTAAAAAAATTTACCAAATATATTGTACAAAATGTATTTGCAATGATTGGAATATCCATCTATATTCTTGCAGATACTTTCTTTATTTCATTGCATTCAGGAGCAAATGGACTAGCAGTATTAAATTTAATATTGCCTCTATTTGGTTTGATTTTTGCAATTGGTTCGATGACAGGAATTGGATCAGCCATTCAATTTTCCATTAAAAAAGCACGTTGTGAGAATACAAGTTATTTTTTCACACAATCGGTATCTTGGTGTATGATTTTAAGCATTCCCTTTATCATGTTAGGGATTCTATCACCAGAAAAAGTATTAGTAATTATGGGTGCAAATAACGAATTGCTTTTATTAGGTACAAATTATGTACGAATTATATTATTTGCAACGCCATTATTTATGACTAATTTTACATTTACTTCATTTTTAAGAAATGACAATGCACCTAAAATCGCAATGTTTGCATCTATTGCTGCTAGTTTATTCAATGTAGTATTCGATTATATTCTAATGTTTCCTTTAAACTTAGGTCTTACAGGTGCAGCTTTGGCGACAGCGATTAGTCCTATTGTAACAATGCTTTTATGTTCCATACATTTTTTAAAAGCAAATAATAATATTACATTTAAGTGGAAGCTTCCAAGTATAAAGGGATATATTACTACTTGCCAATTTGGAGTTCCAGCTTTTGTAGGTGAAATAACAGCAGCAATAACAACCATTACATTTAATACATTAATTTTATCGCTAGTTGGAAATATTGGTATTGCAGCCTATGGTGTAATTGCCAATATTGCATTAGTGGTTATGTCTATTTTTAATGGAATTGCGCAAGGAAGTCAACCATTAGTGAGCGAAAATTATGGACATGGTAATCAAAAGCAGTTGAAACAACTTTTGAAATGGGGTATTACAATTTCCTTATCCGTAATGGCTATTGTGTTAGCAATTATTTGGGGATTAACGGATACACTTATTGGTGTATTTAACAGCGATGATAATATTGAATTATATCAGTATGCTTTTGTTGGAATGCGATTATATTTTCTCGGATTTATAGTAGCATGTGTTAATATTTACTTAGTATCTTATTTTGCAGCAATAGACAAAGGAATGATTGCGCTAATTGGATCCATTTCTCGAGGAGCAATCGCGATTATTAGTTGTGCAATCGTGTTATCAAAGGTATTTGGAATGACTGGAATATGGCTTTCCTTTCTTACCTCCGAAACAATAACGTTTGTGCTTATTTTAATTCTTTATAAAAAACAAAAAAATCAATTTTAAGTTCATTCTTTTTTAATTGTTTAATCGTTCAATTATGTTTATAATAAAACAATACGAAAACATTAAGTTTTGAGAGAAGGTTTAAAACGGGAAGAATTCGTAATAAACAAAAATTGGAGGAAATGTACATGGAAAACTTTACTTTTTATGCACCAACTTGTTTTGAGTTTGGGAAAGAAACGGAAAAGAACACAGGAAAATTAGTAAAACAGTTTGGGGGAACAAAAGTACTAATTCACTATGGTGGTGGTTCTGTTGTTCGATCAGGACTTTTAGATAGAGTAAAAGAATCTTTATCAGAAGTCCAAATATCTTTTGTAGAATTAGGTGGAGCAATGCCTAATCCAAGAAGTGGTTTAGTTTATGAAGGAATAGAACTTTGCAAAAAAGAGGGGATTGATTTTATTTTAGCTGTTGGTGGTGGTTCTACTATCGATTCTGCTAAAGCTATTGCTGCAGGAGCCGTATATGATGGTGATTTCTGGGATTTTTATGAAGGAAAGGAAGTAACAAAAGCATTGCCAATTGGAACGGTTCTAACGATAGCAGCAGCGGGTAGTGAAGGGTCTCCTGATTCCGTAATTACAAAGGAAGAAGGCATGTTTAAAAGGGGTGCTTCTGGTCCAGCATATAGACCAGTATTTTCTATATTGAATCCTGAATTAACACAATCGTTACCAGCTTATCAAACAGCATGTGGAATTGCAGATATTATTGCACATTTATATGAACGTTATTTAACAAATACAGAAGAGGTTGAAACAACCGATCGAATGATTGAAGGGCTTATGCTTGCAATGAAGCATGAGGGACCAAGGGTAATAGAAAATCCAAACCATTACCAAGCAAGAGCAAATATTATGTGGGCAGGAATGATGGCACATAACAATTCTTGTGGAGTAGGAAGAAGTCAGGATTGGGCAAGTCATGAAATTGAACACGAGTTATCAGCACTTTACGACTGTGCGCATGGAGCAGGTCTTGCTGTAGTAATGCCAGCAGTATTTCGTTATACCATGCATCATAATGTAATGCGTTTTGCTCAAATTGCCGTTAGAGTATGGGGATGCGAAATGGATTATAATAATCCGGCAAAGACTGCAGAAAATGGAATTGATGCATTGTCTCAATTTCTAACAAGTCTTGGGATGCCTAGAACAATTACAGAATTTGGTGGAAAAGAAGAAGACATAGAAACACTTGCTCATAATTGTTGTTATGGGGATGTAAATACTGGATATGTTGGAGGATTTGTTTCGTTGTCTGAAACGGATGTTCAGCAGATTTATAGAAATATGTTATAGAATATAAGAGACTTACGTTTTACAACGTAGGTCTTTTTTTAAAAGATATTCTTTCTGTTCAATTGTTAGGAATTAAAACATTTGTTATGATAGAAGTATAAAAAGTGTGTGTAAATAGAGGAGGAGAATATGCAAATAGGAGAAGTGATTCGTATCAATAGAAAAAGAAAAAAATTGACACAAGAAGAGATGGCAAAGCGCCTTGGTGTCACAGCGCCAGCGGTAAATAAATGGGAAAATGGAAACTCACAACCAGATATTGCATTGCTCGTGCCTATTTCTCGATTATTAGATATTACAACAGACCAACTTTTATCTTTTCACAATGAACCTACCATAGAAGAAATTGATGAAATTATCTATGAATTGGATGCAGTATTACAATCAAAATCTTATGAAGAATCGTTCCAGTGGGCAGTAGATAAAATCAATCAATATCCAAATAGTGAAATATTGATTTGGGAAGTGACTGTAATACTTGATTCACATCGTATGATGAAAGAAATACATAACACAAAAGAATATGATGATATTATAAACAGTTATTATATAAGGGTCCTAGATAGTAAAGAAAAAGAAATAAGATCAAAAGCAGCAGATTCTTTATTTCATTTTCACATTAGAAAAGAGCAGTACGAAAAGGCAGAAGAATACATAGCATATTGTTCAAAAGATAATCCAGATAGAAAGAGAAAACAAGCTATGATTTATGGTGCAACGAATCGAATAGACGAAGCGTATAAAATATATGAAGAATTATTATATTCTAGCTATCAAATGTTATATATGATTTTAACTGATATGCATATATTGGCAATGAAAGAAAATAAATTAAACAAGGCACGTTTTTTTGTAGAGAAAGAAAAAGAATTAGCACGTATCTTTGAGATGGGAAAGTATCATGAAATCTCTTGTGAATTAGAATTAATGACAATGGAAAAAGATAAAGAAGCTACTCTAAAAATAATGGAACAAATAATAGAGTCTTTGCATACCGTTTTTGATTTTAACCTAAATGTGCGAAATTCTCCCATCTTCTAAAGTGGGAGATGGATAGCACTTGACGATAGTCAACAAGCGTAGTAAAATATAATCAGTAGTAAATGATAGAAGCGAGGAATTACGATGGATTTAGATACTAAT
>JBOFWM010000013.1:0-3986 GCA_051653625.1 Lachnospiraceae bacterium | reverse complement strand
GGGTAGAAGATGGCGGAAGTGGAGCCATTGTTTATTTTACAACAAAGGATTTTTTAGATGCATATATTTTTGAACGATCTCCCTATCTCATTTATCACTCTGTATGGAGCAAATTATTTCGGAAAGACATTGTAAAAGGAGTAACATTTGCAGTAGGAAGAAATTCAGAAGACATCATCTATTCTACAAAAGCTTTTTGTAAAATGAAACATTGTGTTTATATTGATAAAGGATTATATAATTATATCATTGATAGAGATGGTAGTATTATGAATGAAAAAAGTGGAAAACGTTGCTTAGAAGATGAGATTCCTTTTTTCTATGAGCAAATTGCATTATTTGAAGAAAACGGATTTTTAGAAGAAGCACAAAAAGCAAGATATATGCTTTATAAAAGAATGCTTTATTATTATATGATATTACAAAAAGAAAAAAAGAATCGAATATTTGCAAAACAAATCAAGGAGCGAATTTACAAAGAAAAGGAAATGATTTTAAATATATACGCATTATCATTTGTGAAAAAAGGGGATTTATATCGAATGAAGTTATTTTTACGGTCTCATGTTTTATATCGTAGTCTTATAATGCTTTATGAAAATATTTTACTTCCAATGAAAAGAAGACGGCGTGAGCGAGGAGCATCGTTATGATTTTATTTACCATATTATTTTTGATGATTTTACCTCTTGGACATGATTTGCAATTTCAATTCTATAGAATTGGTGCTATGGCAGAGGAGCTACTTCGAACAGAGTATAAAATTCCAATTAGAATATTGTCCGATTCTTTTAATGGGTACGGATATGGAGTCTCTTTATTTTATGGGGATACTCTTTTATATCCAGCTGCAATGCTATTAAATCTTGGAGTAGATATTAAGACTAGTTATAAACTGCTTGTTGTTTTTATTTTCTGGCTTGTGTTTCTGTCGATGTTTTATAATATGAAACGAATTACGAAAGATCATAAATTTGCAATTTATACGGCTTATATTTATACGTTTTCATCTTATTTTTTAATTGATTTATGCATTCGCGCAGCAATAGGAGAATCATCTGCATTTATATTCTTGCCATTTGTTGCATCTGCTATGTATGGAATGATTTGTGCACCTAGAAAATATGATTTCCTACATTTAACGGTTGGAATGACAGGACTAATTTTATCTCATAATATTACAACGCTTTTTGTGGGAGGGATATTAGCTGTTGTAGTGCTCGTTCATTTTAAAACATTGTGGAAAAATGGAGGGATTAAGAACGTAATACTGGCAGCAGTATTAACAGTAGGTCTCACAGCAACTTATTTAGTTCCGATGTTAGAAGCATATAGTGTGCAATCTTATCAGACACCAACAAATAATGAATATCAAATGCAAGAATTTGTAAAAAATACAATGGAATGGCAAGATTTCTTTTTTCCATATGAAATCAAAAAAGGAATTAGCAAAGTATTTGATTTAGGATGGAAAGTGGAAACGTGGCAACCAGGAGGCGTTGGATTATTTTTCTTACTTACATTATTTTTAGAAATAAAAACAAGAAAGAAAAAGAAAAATCGATTGCTTCAAGTAGGATTTTGGATTAGTTTTTTACTGTATATAACAATGTTTATCGAACCGCTTGTAACCATTGCATCTTATTTTTTATCTTTTATTCAATTTGGATGGAGACTTTTAACCTTTCTTACATTTGGTGTTGTACTCTATATGAGTTATTTATCTTATACTTATTTAAGTCAAAAGCAATTAAAAAAATGTTTGATGCTTACCATTGCAATTGCATGTTTTACCATTGGAGGACGATTTGGATATCAAGTATATTTAAATGAAAAAGGAATGGATTATATTAAAGAAATCAATCCGCAATATTATCAAAACTATATTTTAGAGTATAATAAAAATGATGCAGATAACTTGTATTTACCAAGTGGTACCGACTATTATCTTTTTGAAACAAGGGGAGAGAGAATAGACGTGAATAATAAAGAGGTTTCGGTAGACTTTGAGCGAAATGGTGGAACAATACAGATTGCTATTACAGGAAATTCACATGAGGATACTACATTAGAGTTACCACTCTATTATTATAAAGGATATGCTGCAGTAAATGCAGAAACAAAAGAAGAATTTGCAGTAACAAAAAGTGAAAATAATTTAGTAGAAGTTTTCATTGGAAATAAAAATGATATGGAAATTGTAGTAAGTTACAAAGGAACACGCATACAAAAAATAAGTGATTGGATCAGTTTATTGACAATATGTAGTTTGGGCATCGTATTGTGTGCTTTTGTGATGAAAAAAGTAAAATACTGGAAAAGTGGGGAATAGAATGCTTTTTAATTCTTATAGTTTTATTTTGTGCTTTTTACCAATTGTTTTAATTGGATATTATGGCATACAACAGAAAGAAAAATACAAATGGATGATAGCTTGGCTAATTGTAATGTCTTTTTGTTTTTATGGATATCAAAATATTTCTTATGTCTTATTGCTTGGCACAAGTATCATCATAAATTATGTGTTATCAAGAGTTATGAATAAGATTTCTTTGATTTTCGGTATTTTTTGGAATGTAGGACTTTTATTTTATTTTAAATATTTTGATTTCTTTATTGAAAATATTAATTTTATTTTTGAAACAAAGTATTCCATTTTAAATATTATGTTGCCGCTTGGAATTAGTTTTTTTACCTTTCAACAACTTTCTTACTTAATTGATTGTTATAAGGAAGAGGTGCCAAAATATACATTAATGGAATATACGTGTTATGTGAGTTTTTTTCCGCAACTTGTGGCTGGGCCAATTGTAACACATAAAGAATTTATTCCCCAACTTCGTGAACGAAGAGGGAAAAAAATCTCTTATGAAAATATGGAAAAAGGCTTGTATATCTTTGCAATTGGATTAGGAAAGAAAGTATTAATTGCAGATAATTTATCAAAAATTGTAGCAATTGGGTTTCAGGGTATTTCTGAAATGACATCACTCAGCCTAATGATAGTGCTTGTTTCGTATACGTTTCAGCTATATTATGACTTTAGCGGATATTGTGATATGGCAGTTGGAATTGGCTATTTATTTAATTTTAAACTTCCTTATAATTTCAATTCTCCATATAAAGCCAGTTCCATTGGAGAGTATTGGAACAGATGGCATATGACACTTACTAGATTTTTTACGCAATATCTTTATATTCCGCTTGGTGGGAATCGAAAAGGGAAAATCAGAACGTATGCAAACACCTTATTTGTATTTACGGTTAGTGGAATCTGGCATGGAGCAAATTGGACGTTTATTCTTTGGGGAATTGCACATGGAATCGCATTAACCATACAAAAAATGTGGAACGATTGTTTTCCAAAAAGGAAAGAAAAAAAAGGAAAGATTACAACATTTTTTGGAGTAGCGATTACATTTGTCTTTGTAAATCTTGCAAATATTTTATTTCGATCTCAGTCTGTGGGACAAGCAAAGGAATTTCTTTTGGGAATGATTTTTAATAAAGGGGATGGAATTTCTTACAAGATACTAGAGGAAGTAAATAACTGGGTGGAAGTTCGATTGCTGATTCGATTAGGATTGCAAACGGTGGTAGATGCATACCCTGTATTGCCACTGATTGCAATTATGGGAATGATTGCACTTATCACATTTATAGGAAAAAATACACAGGAAAAATCAAAGAAAGAATACTTAGGGAAGAGAGAAATGATCCTTACTGTTTTCTTATTTGTATGGAGTGTTATCTCATTAAGCGATGTCAGTGAATTCTTATATTTTAATTTCTAGGAAGGTAGAGTAACTGTTACCAAAACATTATATAAGTTTATATAAACCTCTTGCTTTTATACAATGTTTGTGATAGTATAAATCAAGAGGTGATAAATATGAAGTATTATTCTATCGGGGATTTTGCAAATCTAATAGGCAAAAATCCCCAAACATTAAGAGAGTGGGACAAAAAAGATATTCTCAAACCAC
>JBOFWM010000012.1:0-14620 GCA_051653625.1 Lachnospiraceae bacterium | reverse complement strand
ATTATGAGCCTATTTTTATGACTCAAGTTTTTCATACTTCATTTGACACTACCATTTTTATAAAATACATTGATTCATACTTGTTGGTGCATCCTTTATATTATTTTTTTACATTATATCTTGCAATATGCGATTCGTATATAAAAATTTATCTTAATTATTATTGTTTAAAATAATTCGTTTTTATATTGTTTATAATCTATCTAAAAACAAGAAAAATCATACCCATTGCTAGCGTCATATAATTTCAAACTATTATATAGTATATTCCCAAATGGCAAAAAAATTTCATTTTACTGCTCCTATACATCTTTTACATGCTTCAAAACTATTTTCCTGTGCTGTTTCAATTGTAATTTGAATCGGTTCTTTCATACTACTACAGCTTGATTTACTATGATATTTTTTCCCTCCATTTGTTGGTACCCATATAAGATTTCCTTCAGTTTCAGAAGTTATTGGAATAGCGTCTTCTAATTGGCTGCTTCCATCTGCATAATTAATTACGACTCCTGGTTGGTTATTATAGCAAAATACATTAAATAAAATACCCTCACCATTATCTTCTACTGATTTTGCTTCCAGCAAAACTCCAGTAGCAATTAAATTATTTCCATCATAAATTGGAGTCACTCTATATAAAACATGATGATTCGTTTCTTTTACATAATCTGCTATCATGTTTTCAAATGGTAGAATTCCATCTATATTCAAGTATCGAGTACCAGTAATTAAATTTTTTGTGTTTGCATTTTCTCCTGCAAGCTGAAAGCCAATTAAATGGCAGCGATTGTATAAATACTTTCCATCTACGCAATCGTATTTTATGGTATGCCATCCTGTTGGTTTTACTGAACCTATTCCTTCTCTTTTCTCAGTTGGCATAATTTCCATACAAATATTTGCATATGCTACACCACATCGTCCTAATGCATCAAGATTGCTATACGTTTCAAATGCTGTAGTTGTCAATTCTGTATCTGTAAAATATGGTATATTGTTATTTACTGTTATGTATGCTTTACCGGAATAGACTGGAATATTTTCTAGTGAAAATTCCACATGAGAAACCGACAAAGTTTCAGTTGTTGTAGTTTGCGGTTTTACCGATTTTATTGTTTCTTCTATTCTTATATTTTCACTTATATAGAATTCTTGTTCTTGCATGGGGGTACATGCAGTAGCAATAAGCGATATTACTGTAATCGCTACTATTTTAGCCCATTTTCTTTGTTTCCTTGACTTAAAAATCATTTTCCAAAATCTCCGTTTTATATTCAGTCTATCGCCAGTAGTTAGCTGGCTATTTTTCTTGTTTTATTTTACTATTTAATTTTATTTCCTTTTTCTTTATCTATTTGGTACAAAATCTTATCTATATACTCAAACGGTATTTCTGGACAATTATTTTTATTATATTCATAGCATCTTAATATATAATCGATATATAAAGTTGTATACTTATCCACACTATCTTTTGATGTATAGTTCGGAAATTCCTCATTTAACAGTTCTCTATAAGAGCGCTGATCAATAATTGGAAAAATATTTGGATAATAAAAATGTAAAATCGTACTAGCTACCGCTAATTTTATTCCTTTTGAAGACAATAATTGTTTTATCAAAATTGAAACCTTTTCTTTTTTAACAATATCTGCTGGAGATTCCATCGTATCCATTTGATTAAGTAAATCCAAAGTTTCATCTGTTATAAAAATGCTTCTATTTAACTTCCACAAAACGATAGAATTAATAATATCTCTATTTTCCCTATAATTCTCCTTATCGAGAGCTACAATTCTTTCTTTAATATTCACATCACTTTCGTACTTAAACCGTTTTAGAACATCATTATAATTCATGCAAATCCTCCACACTTATGTCTCCTATTCTGTTCGTTTCCTTAAAAAAAGAAACAGTTGAGCAATTTTTTACCATCTGTTTCTTTTCATCCATATATCATACAATTATTTGTTTTTTAAATGAGTCTACATGCCTCCCGAAGCATATCTAACATTTTTTTACCATGCTTCTTATTTTCTTGGCGCCAAAGAATATTCGTTTTCACACCACCATCAGTAAGTTCCGCCATAATACGAAGTTTTAAACTACCACTACTGATATTTTTTTCAAATGTTGTTTTCTTAGCTGCCGGAGCCATATTTGAAAATTTCGAATTAATATTTCTCTGAACAATACATAAATTTCCAAAGTTGTCTACTTCATCTTGAGGCCAACAATCAATTGTATTTTGAGAAGGATGCTGAGGATACCAATGCTCTACAGAGTTTCTAAATTCAAAATCAAAGTCAGCATACTTCGTCTTATTCGACTTCCAAAGCAAATAATCCAAATAATTAAATACAATATGAGGTGTATTTACGCCTATATTCAATTCTTTCTTTTCTAAGAAATTGGTTGAAACTGCTTCGATTGCAATTTCTTCTATTTGATTTTCATAATTGCTAAGATATGTTCTATTATCATCATCGTAGAGCCAATATAGTAATATCGTAATCCAATGCATTACTTTTGGCGACGTATAAGAAACTCTTAGTGCCGCCTGTAGCATTAGAATATTGCTATGGCGTCCCTTGGATTTCTGCTCTTGCTTCCATTCCCTATAATCTACAATCTGAGTATCCTTATAGTATGGTTTTCGTTTACCAGCCTCTCCACTCACTTCCAGTTGCTTTATACTCCATTCACCATCAGCACTTTCATTTGAGTACTCTCGCTTAATTATGTATTTATCAAATAGGAACCTGCATTTTAACATACACTGTATAAAAGTAATAGCAAATTTCCCCCTGTTATCACATATAGCTTTACCCTTTATCACTCCATGCTTAATAACCTTTTCAAATTCTTTAGCAAGCCTCTTGTCATCTAATTGTTCACTAAGCTCTTCTCCCTCTTCAAGTGACACATTGTTTATTTCTATATATACTCTAAGTGCATGAAGTAAAAAATAAGGAAACTCTATGATACTTTCAAACCTAACACGTTCATACCTATCATTTACACCGTCATTAACATCAATTTTATAGTCAGATGCAAGTATGTCATCAATCGCCAGTTTTGACTCCTTTTTCTTTTTTCCAGATCTATTCTGAATAACAACATAAGGTACCGCTTTCCAATCCCATCCAAAAATATCACCACGTATCTCCGTATTAAAATGCATCTGTACGTAACCACTCATGTCACTACAAGCATTCCAAATTTTTGCAAACATTTCTTTTGAATATTCATTCTGAATTTCACTCATAAGTGATGCTTTTAAAATATCATGTTGCTCCAACTGCTCTCCACGCGTGTTCATAATTTCAAAATACCGATTTAAATCTGTATGATATGGTACTTGAATTCTATAAAGTTTTAAATGTGACATCTTTTGAATAAACTCTTTTTTGTCTATATTATCCCTAACGAATTTTTCTAAAATAATACGTCTTCCTCGAATAAGACTTTGCTCTAACTCCTCTTCTGATACTTCTTTTTTATCAATAAATTTACTTAATGTATCATCAGCTTTTTTTCTACAAGCAAAAGTTAAGATATTCTTTACTGGAACCTCTGCCATTTCCAATGAAATCATTAGTAGAAGAAGTGTTGTCAATCTCTGCTGTCCATCTATAACTTCAAATTCATCATTTTTTTTATAAACAACCAAAGAACCTATATAGTATGTTCCTCCATCATGTTCGATAATATCGTCAATAAGCTGTTCTATTTCTATCTCAGTCCAAGCATAAGCTCTTTGATAAAGTGGAATGACATATTTTACTTCTTCATCACTAAAAAGTGTACTGCCTTTTTTAGGATCACATATAATAATCTCCTCTATCATATTAGTCTCTGCCATAACTACACCCCATTTATTTTCTTTAACGCTTTATATAAATCATCCCACTTCTGATTTTTTGCATGATCCGTTTCTCGTTGTATTCTTATCAATATATTTGCTATTTCAGTGTGTACTCGAGCCCTTTCTATTATAGAAATCATGGGATAATGATTTGTATAATCGTTATCACCCATACCAAGTGCATATTTATTTATACTCGAAAATCCAAGGTTACTCATATCCACCCGTAACATAAAAGCCCATGAGAAAAGTTTTTTCACAGCCTGCTCATCTAAATTTCTAAATCTATCATAATAGCAAAGTAATACACTTTGAAACAATATCTTTGCATATTCAAATCCTATTGATTTTTTCATTCTGCAATTATTAATAATATCATTTATTTCTTTAAATTTTAAATTTGTTTCAATTTCTCCTATCAGATATTCCTTTAACGATAAATAATAATCTACCATCGAAAAAAACTCTTCTCCTGCAATAAAAGGTTGTGTAATTTGAAATGATGGCATTGCTTTCTGAGTTCTAATTGCGTATGAATAGTTAGAATCTCTATTTATACCCTTAAACACATTTATCTCATCTGCGGTAAAGGGAATACATCTATCACGATTTGACCACTTAATAATTGGGAATAAATATTTTCCAAATAGCTCTTTAATATCACGTGGATCCACACTTTCCCACTTATTAACTGCACGTTGCATTTCAAACATATAGCCATTCATTTCACGAAGATGATATGCCTTCAGAAGATCATGCGGATCCAACTCCTTTCCTCGTGTATTTTGCGAATCAAATAATTGAAAAGCTTCTGAAGTCTCTTTAACAGTAATTACTACAACTTCAATCAGTTTTTCTAAGGCATCAAGAAATATTTCTCTAGTATCATTATCCTTTAATGCAAACCAATCCTTAATTACACTATAGTTTGTAATAATGTTATTCTGTGTTACCTTATTTTCTAAATCTATCTGTACAAATAAATTCTGTACACCCAAAAAATACATAAGCAAATACAATGATGTAATACGCTGCTGACCATCTACAATATGATAGATTGCCTTTTCTTCATCCCAATGCAGAATTATCGTACCAACACGATATTGAAAGTTGTCTTTGTTTGGATCCTGATTAAACTCTTCTCGTTGTTTAATTGCCGTTGATATATCCCCCAATAATTCTTCAATATTTTTTTTTGACCATTTATAAGGTCGTTGATAATTTGGTATACCTAGCTTCATATTTAAAAGCTTAGTAACACTAATAATTTCAGCACTTTTAACACTCTCTTTCATTCTACATTAACACCTTTCGTGCCATCGATTTATATTTTTCTACAATTCTATCAGATAAAAGAAGTCATCGCTCCAAAGGAATTCATATGGATATACTTGGATTTCATCACTATATCTCTATATTTTTTCAGTCGTAAATTGTGCTTGCTTAGCGCTAAAGTTAAAGGCATCTTGAAGTAATCTCATCTGAAACAATTCATCATATGTTGATAACTCAAATATATCTAACATGTTTTTTTCTTCCAACATATCGTCCTTCTCTACAAACTGTTCTTATCCTTCTTTGCTTAATTCCCCATTTTCAACTGTTTAACTAACAGATAAATATTTCAACAAATTTTCAGATTGTTGATAAAATCATAAACCTATGTCAGCATAAAATCAATTTAATATTGTCCATCCCAAAATAAAGGGGGTGAAGTTACAGTGTCCTCAAACTATAACCTTGCCCCTTAAGAGTGTTGCTATATTCATTTTCAATCATGTACTTTCAGTACATAAATGCTAATTATACATTATTCCTGCACATCTTATTTAAATGGAAGCTTATCTGTATGTGTAATTCTAAAAACTTTGCTGTTTCGTATTTAATGAATACTTATAAAAAAACTATGCAACTAACTAATATTTAGTTGATTTACATTTTTTAATTTTACCACTAATTAACGTATGTTAGCCAAATGTCTAAAGATATAGATATCATTTACCAGTTTCGCGCTTTCTCACACCTTGCTCTATCAGCTTAGCATTAAATGTTTGAACTTTCAGTAAGATATCGAGAAAATTAAACCAACAAAGTCGCTGACAACGCTAATGTCTTCTTTGTCTTCTTTGCCATCTTATGCTACTTACTTTGCAATCAAGTATATATGCTTACTATCAAAACATATCTGTGCTGTATGATTGTATATCTGAATTATAGATTCCATTTTTTCAACAAACACTCTCGTTCCTGGATTACTCAATGCTGCAAACTGGTGCACAATTTTTTTCTCCATTTTCATTACACTTTTCTTTAAATGAGCCCCACTATCCAGAAGAAATTCATCAACCGGTCCTTCTTTTGCAAGAGGAATGTTACCAATAAATTTCCCGACATTTTTTCCAGCTGTGCCAATACCTTTTAATACATTTGCTTCAACTGCTGAAGTTTGAACCTTCTCTAAAAATAACGAGCTCTTCTCAAACAACTCTCTATAATTATCCGACATCTTTTTGATTTCTTCTTTGATGCCTTCAATGTATTCTTCAGCGTAATTGCATCCAATCATAATCTCCATCAGCGATGCCATTGAAAATGTATATAGAGATAATCTATAATACTTGAATTTTTTCTCTAAATCAGAAGATATAGAATTTACCTGATACTGAGCCACTAAGAATTTCTTAGTCGAAACGATCTCGACCACCTTCTTTTGGTATGCGAGCATATTACTTCTGGCTTTTCTTTTTATATCCATAACCATTTTATGACTGCTCTGTACATATACTTGATTATCCCAGTTATATTTATAGTTATTTATGATCTCAGTCAAAGTCTCCAGCTCTCCTTCAACATTAGCTTCATCTTTAATCTCAAGATGAAATACTATTTGCTTCTGAGTTTCTACTATTTCTCCTAGCTGCTTTTCAATTGAATATAGTGCCGCTGCCATCATAATAGTTGCAGGATTAAATGCTGTAGCTGTTTGTGTTCTTACTGATAGTGGCCCAGCTTCTGCAAGCTGTACCAGCTTTGATCCACCAGTGGCAGTTTTTAAAGCTCCCCATGCATTTCCTGTTTTTGTAGAATACTTTAATGTATCTCCTACTGCGGCGTTTGCAATTCTAAAGAGTCCTTCCGTTGCAATCGTAGTTGTCTGTGTAACTGTATTGAAACTAGGCACCAAAGATGAAATTCCAACTCCAAGAGTAGCTAGTTCTGCAATTGGAAGGATTACTGTATTTTTGCTATTGATATTAACTCGCACCTCAGCAAGTAAATCATTTGAAAGCTCAATTAATACATTTGCATCATATACAGGCTGAATTTTAGTGTTTTTATTAAGTTCAATACTATTTTCCATGCATATCTCCTCTCTTTTTTTGAGAAAAAGTAGCTCATATATACTCTTGTAATTTTGCAAATTATTTTTCTTTAATATTAAACACACATTTCAACAATATTATATTCCATACTACGAATAAAATCAATTATAAACAGCAAATGAAACTCTTCGTGCAAGTCTAGATAGAATGCCAAAAGAGATATCTATGTTATAGGCCTAAGAAGAAAATTGGCTCCATTTTCGTTAAGTTTCTATGTTGGATATTAGACGTTTTTATCTTACAATTAACTATTCTAATTTTAACCATAGTTCTGAGGAAAGGACTCTTTATCTGTCTGCCAAACATGCTGAACTAGTTGTTTCAAAGTATAACTTTCAACAACACTTCATCAATATAGCTATCATAAATAGAATAATCTAGCGCATTGAAATGGCTACAGTATTTTTTAGTAACCCCACATATTATGACTTTTTGAATATCCCCAACAAGTGTTGCGTCTCCATTTGTTACTCTTAAACAAATTAAAAAAAACAGATAATTTATTGTACCATTTGAAAACACAAAAAACTACAACTAAATAGGATGTATTCATTCCCTCTCAGCTGCAGCTTTCCTTTAATTATAATATCTGATTTATTATTGTTCTTCTATCTCAATCCGTCCATTGATCATACCCATCCAACAAGTATAACGAATACTTCCTTCTTCCGTTGGGGTAAACTCAATGATGTTCTTTCCTTCTGTAAAAGTATGCTCAATATCATACTCTCTAATTATAAATTTGTAATTACATCCATTGATGCTTCCTTCTGGTGCATCTATCGTCCAACGAACCGGAATTCCAGCCTGAACCGATATATTTGGATACGTTCTTGAAAGCAATGTACTATTCACAACCTGAGCTCCATCCACAATTTCTACCTGATTATCAATTTTCTCATTTTTCGTGAACGAAGAAGAAGAGGTTCCAATACCGCTAAGTGCACTTCCTTGGGAAACCATAGCCAATCCTAATACTACAACAAGTATGGCTCCTATCTGCTGTATTTCATTGGTTGCTTTCTTTCCGAGTGCAGTTACGATGGTTCCAAATCCCAACATCAACGGAACTGTCCCAATGGAAAAAAATAACATGGATAATGCCCCAGTCAATGGATTAGCAGTTGCCAGTGCTACAATCCACATGGACTGTAAAGGTCCACATGGCATAAAACCATTTAGGATTCCGATTAAAAATGGGCGTCTTGTTTTTGCTCTTTCTTTTCCAACAATCCTTGTAATAAATTTAGGTGTTCGTATGGTAAATCTACGTAAGACCGGAAAAATACCAAGCATATTGATTCCCATAATCAACATGAAGATTCCTGCTATCATTTTTAGTACACCTTGTAAATGTACTGATATTCCTATATTGGTTACACCAACTAACAAAAATCCCATGAGCCCTAATACAAAACCACTCATGGTATAAGAAACCACTCGGCCCAGATTATAAAGTATGGACGATAAAAATGATACATTTCCATCTCCTCCTGCTTCCTCAATCGGCAACAAACACTGTGAAAGATTGATTCCTCCACACATGGCGAGGCAATGCACCGAAGTTAGTAATCCAATCATAAACAGCATGCCATATCCCATTCCCTGATCCGCCAATCTGCCAGGCACCAATATATTTAGGATACCCATGGATTGAAGTATTATATATAAGGAACCAATGATAACAAGCAAACCGATAGTTCTTATAGGTTCCCCCCTCTTTCGCTCCTCCTTTTTCTTCACCTGATAATCTAGTTTTTCAATTATTTCATTAATTTCTTCTAATCCAATCTGAGTTTCATCAAAATCTATCTGTGCCACTCCTCTCATATAACTGACTTTTACGCTGATGATACCCTCTCTATTTTTTAAATTAGTCTCTATTTTCTTTTGACAGTTAATACAATGCATATTATCAATATAGAGTTTCACTTGCATGATATTTATTCTCCTTTCATTGTGTAAAATTTATCTGACTTTAAATTTGTCTTGATTGTATGGCAAGTGTAAAAAAAGTATGTGGAGATTTGATGGAGACAAAAAAATGCCGCAAATTAATCTAAACGATAATTATGCGACATTTTGTATGAAGATTGTAATCACGTTCTTAATGTGACAATAAATTTGCTTCCTTTTGATACTTCACTCACCACTTCTATTTTTCCACCCCAAGCCTCAATGATGGATTTTGTAATGGCAAGTCCTATTCCAGTTCCACCTGTGTTACGGGTACGTGACTTATCCGCCCGATACAAAGGTTCAAAAATATAGGGCAGATCTTGTTCGGATATTCCGATTCCTGTATCAGCAACAGAAAAGCTAACCCCATCCTCATAGGATTTTGAAGTAATAATGATTTGCCCCCCGTCTGTATATTTCAGTGCATTTGACATCATATTCATTATAACTTGGCTAAGTTTATCTCTGTCCCCCATTATAGGACAAGGTACTGTTTGTAATATTAATTGAATATTTTTTGTTTTTGCTTCACGTTCAAAAGCAATTACATTACTCCTTAACATTTCACTAAGGTCAAACACTTCTTCCCAAATGGTGACATCTTGTTTTTCTATTTCTACAATTTTATCTATTTGATTCACCATCCTTGATAAACGAAGTATCTCTTGTCGTATGCTTTCAATACGCTCAGTTGTTGGTTCGAATACCCCATCAATAATCCCTTCTAAGTTGGACTGGATTACAGTAAGGGGTGTCCTAAATTCATGTGCATAATCTCTTGCCATCTGCTTTTTAATAATCTGTTGTTTTTTGAGTTTTGAGGCAAGTTCGTTAATGCTATCAATAAGCGCATCTGCTTCTACAATATTTGTGTAATGAGTAATTTGTTCCCCATATTTTCCCTCTGCTATTTCCTTTGTTTTTGTATTTACAAGCGCAAGTGGTTTTGATATGCGTGTAGCAAACAAAATTGACATTCCAAGTGTAATGATAAATACAATGAGAGAAAGTATCGTGAAAACTGTCATCCCTCTGTGAGACATAGAAGGAATCCATTTACAAATCTTATCACAGAAACCATAGGCAATAACTAAGGCTACTGACAAAAAAACTGTAATAATTGCATATGAAATGATCAACTTACTTTTAAGTTTCATTTAAATCCTCCCCAAACTTATAACCAATTCCACGCACTGTTAGTATATAAGTAGGATTGGTAGTATCATTTTCTATTTTAGAACGTAGATTTTTTATGTGGCTGTCTATTGTTCGGTCGTATCCATCAAAATCCATTCCCAATGCGATATCAATTAATTCATCTCGTGTAAAAGTTTTATTCGGATATTTTGCTAATGTTGAAAAAAGCTTAAACTCATTTGGAGTAAGATTTACCATTTGCCCCTTTTTTTTAATTGTATGAGAATTAAAATCAACTTCTAAGTCGCCGTACTTTAGATTCATGCCATTAACTAATGGCAAATTCCCTTCACAACATCTACGAAACAGACTATTAACTCTTGCAACAAGTTCTCTCGGTGAAAATGGTTTTGTAATATAATCATCTGCGCCTATATTGAGACCCTCAATTTTATTGTCTTCACTGGCTTTTGCTGTCAACATAATAATTGGTATACGCGAATCTTTACGTATGATTTTACATATTTCTTCTCCCGATATAGATGGGAGCATAAGATCAAGAATAATCATATCAAAACTTTCGGTTTTCAATATATTTAAAGCATCTCTACCATCATTTACAATAAATGTTATATATTTTTCTTTTTTAAGGTAAGCATCTACTGCTTCAGCGATTTTAGGCTCGTCTTCAACTATAAGAATTTTTTTGTTTTGCAAGAAAGCACCTCCCCTATATTTTTAATATCTTAGTTTAGCTTTATGGAGAATTTATGGAGAAGTATCTAAAAACTTCTTGATTGACTTTATATTTAATCTAAAAATAAGCCACCACTTTATCTTGTGTATCAAGTATTTCTTCTGTTAAAACGCCCATACTCTGTGCTAATTTTACAGATCTTTCAATTGCAATATATAAATCTGTTGTAAAATCATCCTCTATCAGAGGCATATATATTCTATAATCTTTATGCAAGAGCTCTAAACATTTTGTTCACTGTCTACATAGGTGTTTTCAAATGATTTGATAAATTAGTATCTAACTATGAACGGCCAAAAGGTTTTGAAGTTTGTTCTTACGGTGCTAAAGATAAAATTTTATTTATAATCATTTTAATCACCCCGTTACATTATGTCGTATTTCCAATATATCGTCAAATATAGTGTAATAAAAAATTGGATAACCACTATGTTGTCCAGTTTTTACTTTAATACAGTTTTTATTGTGTATCTCTAAAACTGCACCTGCCCCCTAACAGATATCCTATACTACACTGGATGATAGATAATAATTTTATCAAAACGGATTATGCTAGCAACATCAATACAGATAACTCTATACGATATGTATTAGGCAAAAAAGGGTGTAAAACACTAGTATGGTTCGGCATAAATCCTAGTACAGCTGAGCCTAATAATTTAGACCCTACTCTTATCAAGGTTGATAAAATGCTAACCATAATGGGTATGATGGTTGGATTATGTTTAATGTATATCCAAAAAGAGATACAATTTTTGCAGATTTAAGCACTGTTTGTAACGATTCAGAGCATATTACAAACCTTGATTACATAATAAAAACTTTATGTGATTTTCCCAAAATTGACATATGGGCAGCATTCGGAGATCATATTTACGATAGAAATTATTTAATTCCTTGTTGGAAAGACATTTATAACAACTTACAAAAGTATAATATAAAATGGCTTTCTGGCGCTGTAAATAAGTCTGGCTCTCCAAAACATCCATTATATCAAAGCGACTCAATCATTTTAACAGAATTTGATATGATGAGTTATATGAACAAACTGTAACTGAAACTTCATTAATTGCATCTCTTCTGAGGTGCTTTTTTATACAATTTTTGTTTTTGCATTGTCGGTAGTAAAGTCTGCATTTTGCTTTTTCATTGATTTTATCATTTCTTTCTCTGTTTTAAAAATAAAAAAGGGCAATCTCAAGAATGAAATTGCTTTAGTATAAATTTGATTTAGTTTGCTTTTGATTTTGGAGTTAAGTGAGTATAAGCCATTTTGCATAGATGCATCAACTGTCCGTAACAAGATATTTGACAATAAAATAACTTAATCTTTTGCTTGAATGTTACATGCAGGTGTTTGTTGAACTTTGTGAAAGTTCACTCCCTTTAAATACAATAAATCCCCCCCTGCCTCTAAACTCTACTATATTACTTTCTTATCTGTTGTTATCATTATTCTTTATTATAGCAATCCGTTTCATATCAGCTTCCAAAAATTCCACTGGATATCCAGAATCTTCAAATCCTATTGGAGAACAGATATCTCGATTCAAGAATCTACAATGAAATTCCTGATACAATTGCTCTGAATCTATTGGTTCAGGCAAGTAATACAAATAATCAATTACTTTGTTCATTCCACCAACTGGTTTTCTTCCATGTGTCTTAGTAAAAATTGGCTCATCTGCTAAATCAAAATATTTTTCTATCTGTTCTTTTGTATATCCTTCGCTTAAAAATCCCGCTGTTACAGCTTCTTCAAAGCGTTTTGTCAGTAATTTCCAGTCAGCAACTTTCATACCAGACAACAACACCAAAAATCTATTGTTTGCATTTACTGCTACAAGTGTCTTCTTCCTTTGAAAACGAATAATATGCAATTCCCAACAGAAGAATAGGTCAACTGAATCTCCATAAGATAGCGATTTTAATTTTAGATGTTTTTGTAACGGAATCGTAACTCCTAGCTGCATATATTTCATCTTCCTTATCATTATATTTTATTGTTGAGTTCACATTCCATTTGGTTGTTCACCTATGGAAACTTTCTATTTCTTTGTTAAATTGTATAACCCTACTACACCAGAGCACTTTCACGCCTAATTAATTTTACTACATGTCTCAACTATTTTCTATCACTTATTTTCACTTTATATCTGATATATATTGTGTTACCACTTAATCTAATTTACTCTTTTGTTTCAGTAATTTTTCATACATTACAAACATTACCACTAAAATACCCACTAAAAATACTGGATATAATGAAACAGTAATATGTTGTGCAATCAATCCAAAAATTGGTGGCATAATACAAGTTCCAACATAGGCGCTGGCCATTTGAACTCCAATAACAGCTTGAGAATTATCTGCACCAAAATGTTCTGGTGTTGAATGAATAATACATGGATAAATAGGTGCACATCCAAGTCCTATCAAAATAAGACCTATAAGAGGAACCACTCCATTTAATGGTAAAAATAGTACGACTATACCTACTAAAATAATCCCTTGTCCCATGCGAATCATTTGTGGATCACTAAATTTCATCGTTAAAAATCCACTAATCGCTCGTCCAATAGTTATACCTATAAAAAACATACTTGCAAAACTAGCTGCTCTTTCTACGCTTAATCCATGCCATAATGTTAAATAACTACTTGCCCAAAGTCCTGTGGTTTGCTCTAATGCGCAGTAGCAAAAAAATGCTACCATAACTTCTTTTGTTCCCTTAATATTTAAAATCTCTTTTAAACTTAATACCTTCAAAGTCTTGATTGTTCCATCCACTCCCACTTCATTATTCTTTTTCCAAAATGGCAGACTACATATTAATGCAAATGTAAGAATAATTTGTAATATTGCTATGTATTGATATCCCTTATTCCAGCCAAAACCACCAGCAAGAGCAACTCCCATAATAGATGGACCAATAGATGCACCTACCCCCCACATACAATGCAACCAACTCATATGTTTACTACTATAATGAAGTGCAACATAATTATTCAAAGAAGCATCTACACTGCCTGCCCCAAGTCCATAAGGGATTGACCATATACACAACATCCAAAAACTAGTACTCCCCGAAAATCCAAACAATGCTACAGCTGTCATTGCCACACTGATCGTCGTTACCTTTCCCGTTCCTAATTTAATTGTAAGACGATTGCTATTTAAACTAGAAATTATAGTTCCTAATGCAATAATCATAGATATAATTCCTGCGTAAGAAACTGGAATATTAAATTCTACATACATGCTGGGCCATGCTGACCCTAATAATGCATCTGGTAATCCTAAACTAATAAATGCTAAATAAATAATTGCTAATAATATTTGAAACATCTTGCACCTCCTTCTTTTATCTTTAATAGGCGTTTGCGAAACGCCACAAGCCTTGATTTTACTGGATTTTTTCTGTTTAAAATAGAATAACTCCTCACAGGTATGTTATAATTGAATTGTCGAAAAACAATCAAACACAACCCTGAAAGGAGTTATCTATGGCTA